>NHIV01000080.1 GCA_002170735.1 bacterium TMED198
TTGAAGAGCCTTGGATAAAAGCCACAATTATAACCCCTGATCAATATTTGGGTTCAATTATAAAAATATGTCAGGATAAAAGAGGGATACAAAAAAACCTGAGCTATTCTGGAAATCGAGCAGTTTTAAATTATGAACTTCCGTTAAATGAAGTAGTATTTGATTTTTATGATAGGTTAAAGTCATTAAGCTCTGGTTATGCAAGTTTTGATTATGAAATTATAGATCATAGAGAAGGAGATTTAGTTAAGTTAGGAATATTAGTAAATAATGAACCAGTTGATGCACTTTCGATGATGATACATAAAGATTTTGCACAATCCAGAGGCAGAGAGGTTTGTGAAAAATTAAAAGACTTAATACCTAGACATAACTTTATGATCCCAGTTCAAGCTGCTATCGGTGGCAAAATTATTGCTAGAGAAACAATCAAAGGATTCAAGAAAGATGTCCTAACAAAAATTCATGGTGGTGGGGCTCGAGATCGAAAAAGAAAACTTTTAGATAAACAGAAAAAGGGAAAAGTGAGATCAAAACAATTTGGTAGAGTAGAGATACCACAAGAAGCTTTTATTGGTGTACTTAAAATTAAAAAAGAATAATAATGAGAAAAGTTAATTGGGGAATTATAGGCCTAGGTAATATAGCCTTAAAATTTGCTAGCGGTTTTAAAGATATTAATAACGCTACATTAAAAAGTATTTCAAGCAAAAATGATGAAAAACTAAATACTTTTAAAAAAGATTTTAAAATTGAAGATAGTTTTTGTTATAATAGTTATGAGGAAATAATTAAAAATAAAGATATTGATATAATTTATATAGCTCTACCCCACTCACTACACTATGAGTGGATTTTAAAATGCATTGAAGGAAACAAGAAAATTTTAGTAGAAAAACCCGCAACTATTAACCTCCAACAAATAGAAAAAGTAAAGGATTTAGTTTTAGAAAAAAAGATTTTTTTCGCTGAAGGTTTTATGTATAGGTACCATCCCCAGATAATAAAAGTAATAGATATAATAAAAAATTCCACAATAGGGAACTTAGTATCTATGAAATCTTACTTTGGTATGAATATTTTAGAAAAAAAAAACATATTTGGTTTTAGAAAAAAGAAAAATATTAATAAAAAAAGTAGACTTTTTAACAAGGATTTAGGAGGAGGGGTAATATTAGATCTTGGTTGCTATCCAGTTTCATTTAGTCTTTTAATTCAATCATTAATATCAAAAAAAATTGATAATATACAAATATTAAATAAAAAAAAAGAATTTACCGATACAGGTGTGGATATAGACTCTTATGCAGATATAATTTTCAATGACAAATTCATTGTCAATATTGGAGCATCTTTTAAGAAAAACTTAGGTAAAAAAACTGAAATTGTTGGAGATAGAGGAAAATTGATCATTGAAGACTCTTGGCATGGAAATCCAGCTAAAATAAATATTTCTGGAGAAAATAATTACAGTTTACATGTAGACGCAAAAGAAAATATCTTTTCACATGAAATAGAATTTATTAGTGAGTGTATTTTAGAAAAAAATAATTCACCAAAATATCCTGGAATGACAATTCATGATACTTTACAGAATATTAAAATTTTAGATGAATGGTTAAATTAAATGAAAAAAAATAGAATTTTTGACTGTATTACATTCTTTGATAATAATTTCATGTTTGAACTAAGATATAATGTTCTTAAAGATTATGTAGATTATTTTATCATTTGTGAGTCGAAATACGATCACAGAGGAAGACCAAAAAAAATAAATTTTATTCAAAAGAATAATTACGACTTAGACAAAGTTAAACATGTAATCATGGAAAATCCTTTCCCTAAAAATACAGGTATATGGGAAAATCAAGCAATTCAGAGAGAATTTTTGCTTAGTAGCACTGAATTTGCGGATCCTGATGACTATATTTTCTTTTCTGATCCAGATGAAATTCCAAGACCTGAAATATTAATTAATTTTGAATTAAAAAAAAAATACGGGATATTTATGCAAAAATGCTTCAATTATAAATTTAACTTATACAATAAATATGAGAGTCCTTGGGAAGGGAGTCGTGTATGCAAAAAAAAAGATTTAAAATCAATAGATTTTATGAGACAGAAAATTAAATCTAAAAATTTGAAATATAGTTTTTTTAGATTTGATAAAGAAAAAAATATTCAGCTTTTTGATAATGCTGGATGGCATTTTAACAATGTTTTAACTCCAAAAGAAATTTCATTAAAATTAAAAACATTTGCACACTCAGAATTTGCATCAAATGATTTTTCTTCAGAAGAGAAAATAGAGGAAAAAATTAATAAAAAAGTTGATTTATATAATCGTGATCACAAATATGAAGTTGTAGAAGTTGATAGTACCTATCCAAAGTATTTTTTAGAAAATCTAGAAAAATATAGAAAATTTATAATTTAAATTAAGGTTTTAATTTCTTTTTCTAAATTTTTTATATTTATCAAAAGATCACCATCATTATGATTACTAATTTCTTTTTCTAAAATTAATTTATATTTTAGTTTATTATATTGACTAATTTTTTTGAATATTTCATTTGGGTTTGGTTTATTTCTTATTTCAATTACTTTTGTTTTTTTTTTACAAAAAGCTAAATTAGTTAAACCTGCCCCATGTACTCCNACAACAATAGATGCTTTGTTAAAAANATTAATTTGNTCAATTAAATTTAAATTTGAAAGCTTTANTATTTNAAAATTGTATTTTTTTAACAGAGNAATTGNCTCTTTATTATTTATTATCTTACAATGGGTACTAATAGAATCNGANCGATCAATAAAAATTCTTNCTTTATTTTTTTTTATATTTTTATTTTTAACAAAAATTTTCTTAAGCCAATTTATTGACCATTGTGGTTGATTTTTTTGAGCATTTAAAATGTAATCTCCATTTTTATATACATGATGCGATATTGCTATTATTTTTTCAGCTTTAATGTGTTTATATTTATTGGCATTGATTATTTTATTTTCAGGAATCTTAAGTTTAGACAAACTTTCTTTTTGAAATTCTAAATTATTTTGTACATAAAAATAATCAATTTCTTTTAATTTAAATTTTTTTAAACAAATTTTAATTTTTGGCAAAACATCAAGCATCCAATGACAATAGTTTTTGTTGCTTATTGATCCTTGATTTAAAACTAAAACATTACCTTTAAAATTTTTTATAAACTTAGGAGTGCCTTGCTTTACTACAGAGTTATATTTTGCAGACTTAATTAAACTATCTACTTGTTGAAATGATGCTTGATTTAAAACGTTATTTTTATTTATAACTGCAATATTTTCAACATTATCAGAAAAAACTCTTCCATTTTCAATTTCAAATATTTGGTAGTTTTTAATTTTTGAAGAATTAGGTTTTAGACTATTTATTTTGGTAATCTTCACATTTTTATTAAGACTATTATTTGATTGAATCGATACTTTTCCATAAATAATAAAAAAGTATTTTCTTATTATAAATCTAAAAAATTTTTTAAACATTTTTCTCTTGTTCTGAAATATCAAAAAAAGTCCAATTCCACATAATTGGATTTGAATATTTTTTAAACCAAAATGATGCATATCTCTCAGCTAAATAAGCATATAATCTCTCTTTATCGTAACCAGTTAGTTGATCAAAACCAAACAAATTTTCACATTTAAATAACCACTCAAATGAATCAGAGAACCATTGATCGAGTATCTTTTTTTTAGATATGAACATAATGTGTGGATTAAAGAAATTATTATTATTTATATAATTTAAAAAATCATTCCTATCATCTTCTTTTAAAAGCTCAGATGCTTTTTCTAAAAGACCATACCCATGATGCATATCAAAATGAAGTTTTATGTTTCTTTTAATTACACTTGAAGGATTATAAATCAGATTTCTCCAACCTCTCTTAACTATTTTCATAAATTTGGGTCTTCCCAGATATATTGGTTTGCATATTACAGAATTATGATTTGTCCAGTCCTTAGGCACTTCTTTTAATAAATTTTCATTTAATTCTTCTGAGTTTTTTATTTCTTTATCTATTTCGTTATTTTTTAACCAAAATCTTCTCTTTTGACAAAATCCAATCCAAGTATCGTTATCTAAATTATTTAACTTATTTTTCCAAAACCAGTAATGAAATGTAAGTTCAGAATAATGTTTTTCTTTTTTTTGTATATTTTTTCCGCTCGTACAATTTATATATTTATTAGAAAAAGATTTATCTCCTACACCAACAAGGTTATAATTAAGTTTTTCTAGAAAAGGAGACTCTAAATTTGTTATACAGTATATAGATAATTTTTCTTCCACAATTTTAAGTTAAGACTTTTTATAAATAATCCTATTAAGTTTCTTTAGATTCATAAAAGAATTGAGAGGAAAGTTTTTACCCAATTTTTTTTTAGCACTTATTTTTTTAACATTTGAATTATATTTTTTTGCAAAATCGTATACTGTTCTGGTTGGGCCACCTAAATTAATTATTCCATTTTTATTCAATATTTTTTTCAAAATATTTGCTACCTCATCGTGAAAAATAAAGTTAGTTTTAAAATCACCAAATGCCTCTTTATGGATGAATGGCCTTTCTGCCATACAAACTCTTAGTATAAGTGAATTTTTATATAGTTGTACGGCACTTTCACCACCCAATTTTGACCAAGCATAATTGTTTATAGGCAACAAAGGACTTTCTTCAACATAATTTCCCTTAGTACTAGGGTAAACATAATTAGTAGAAAAATATATTAATTTTATTTTTAACTCACTACAAATTTTTACAATATTTGCAGTTCCAATAATATTTAAATCAATAGATTTAGAAATGTTTTTATCATGAATATTCATTGGTCTTGATAAAGCAGCTAAATGAATTAAAATTTTTGGTTTTTTGGAAGTAAGATATTTTTTGATAGATTTAGCGCTTAAAATATTTAGTTGATTTTTGCTTGGAAAATAAGATTTTTTAAAAAAAGTATTTTTTTTAAGAACTTTACCAAATCTTCCTGAGCCGCCTGTAACTACTATTTTTTTCATTTAAATTTTAATATGCGCAAACCATTGTTTTTTTTTTATAAAATTCTTTTCTTTTTTGAATATTTCTTTTTTATGGTTCCATCCCAACAAAAAAACAAAATCAGGTTTGTTTTTTTTAAAATAGGACATACTTTTTATTGGTATATGTTTTCCTGGCGAAAATTTGTCAATTTTCTCTTTTGTCGTATCGCATATATAATCAATTTTTTCTGGTCCTATTTTNCAATAATTAAGTATTGTTGTACTTTTAGANGTTGCTGCATATCCNCATATATTTTTTCCAGATTTTTTAATTGAGNTTATTTTTTNATTAAGTTTTTTTTTTGAAATTTCACATTTTTTNTTAAAGTTTATACAAGATTGTAAATTATCTAAGTTCATTTTTTTNTCATAATCTAANATTTTAATTAAATTTTTACTTTCTATTTTTTTTCTTGATATAACGTATCTCATTGANCCACCGTGAGTTTTTTGTGGAATTGCATTTATGAGATTTAAATCNAAGAGTTTAAATATTTTTTTAATAGAAGTGCAAGAAAACATATATATATGNTCNTCATANATTTGATCNTANGAGGTTTTTTCAAACATAGAACCCATATAAGGTTCTTCNAAGATAAATTNACCNTTTTTTGATAAAAGAATATCAATAGTTNTGATTAATTCTNTTAGCTTTGGAATATGACAAATAACGTTAGCTCCACATATTATATNTGTGTTATGTTTGTAGTTTTTNATTGATTTAATAATATCTCTATTAAANAATTTATTAATTGANTTAATCCCATTTGATCTTGCAATNTCAGAAACATTCTTTGAAGGTTCCACACCAATAACATCAAATTTCTTTTTATCGAAATTAGATAAAAAAGTTCCATCATTTGATCCAATTTCAATTAATTTTGATCCATTTGAAATCTTTTTTTTTATATAATTTGAATAATTTTTGAAATGTATTTTCATAAAATTTGAACTTCCAGTAAAAAAAGGATATTTTTTATTAAACATTTGAGGTGGACTCGGATGATCATTTATTTGAAATAAGGATAGTTTATTTGAAAAACCTATTTCAAGATTATAAAAAAATTCCTTAGGAAAATCTTTTTTTTTTAGAAAACCATTTGCTAATGGCATTTTACCAAATGACATAAAGGGATTTATTTTTTTTCCAGTAATTTTACATTTCATAACTAAATATTTTTAAATAAGTTAATAGTATTTTTTATATCTAAAGTAATATCAGCATTTAATTTTAAACCATATTTTTGAATTTTACTTTGATCGACATGATAAGACAGTTGATTTAGCAAAGGAGTATCAACATATTTTATATTAATTTTCTTTTTATATTTTTTTATTTTATTTAAAATTTGTCTTACAGTGAAATTGCCTGATAATGCATTAAATATGTCATTATTAAAAAAATTCTTTTCTATACAAAATTTAAATACTTTAAATGCATCACGTACAGAAAGATAAGGTCTGTATTGATCCATAGCATTCTTATAAACATTTATTTTTTCATTCATAGCTGCGTTTATACAAAAGCTATTTACCGCAGTGTGGAATCTAATTCCTTTTGAAACACCTGCAATTGTTCCAAATCTAAAGGTATTATAAGATATTTTATTTTTAAGTTTTAAAAGTTTTTTTTCTTCAATTAGTTTAATCTTTGCATATGGACTCTGAGGTAATAAAAATCTTTCCTCACAGTTTTCATCTACAATATTAGTTTGTTTGCCATAAACACTAGTTGAAGATAGATGAATTAGCTTTGATTTATTTTTCAAACAAAAATCAATTACTGTATCTAGGCAATTTAAATTATTTGAAAACATTTCTTTCTCTTTACCAAAGCTTTTTGCTGCATTTGTCATTGACGCAAGGTGTATTACAACATCAATATTTTTAATATCATTTAAAGATTTTCTATCATTTAAATCCCGTTTATAGAAATTAAGATTATTTTTTTTTAAATTATTAAATAAAGAAGTAAATCGATTTGACTCTAAATTATCTACTAAAATAGTTTTTTTTATCTTTTTGATTTTATGAACATTTTCTAAAAAATAAGATCCAATATGTCCACAGGCACCTGTAACTAGTATTTTCATTTTTTTAAAATTTTTAATAAATCAGAATATTTTTCGATATAATCATTGAACTCATATTTTCTATCACATACTACCATTACTATTGATTTATTATTTTTAAACTTTAAGCTGCACCAAGTTAAATTAGGAACTATTACAGCAATATTTTTTTTGGATAAAATTATTTTTTTTTTTTTTTTTATGATTTTTAATTCTTAACTCAATTGTACCAGATATAGGAATAAATATTTGTTTACATTTTTTATGAGCATGATCTCCTCTTATTAAATTTTTTCTACCATAAATATAAAAAATTCTTTTTGTTTTAAAAGGAAAAGTTTTTTGGAAATCTAGTGCAAAAAGAAGCCCACCTTTTTTTTTAAATGATTTTAATTTAATAATTTTTTCTTTTTGCATTTCTAGTACTTTTTGTGACTTATAAAATATCTTTTCAATATACCAAAGAAGAATAATCTTATTTTCTTTATATATCTTATTTTTCTAACTTTATTATTTGTTCCAATAAAACCAATGACATCAGGGTGAGTTGCCAGTTGTTTAAATTTCATGCCTTCTGCAGTAGCTTTGAGGGTCGCATCAGCAACGCAATGCTCAAGCCATTTTCCCGCTGTGTCATTTATATTTGCTGTTTCGGGTATTACATAATTTTTGAAAAAATTAAGAGTTCCATAATAAATATTTGCATCTGCAAATTTTAGATTGTCAATTAAATTCAAACATATATCACTTTCACTAAAAATAAATTCTTGATAAATTTTTTCAAAATTACTTATTATATGTCTTCCAGTTACAATAATGAAGTGTTCAGCATCTTTTAAAATTTTAGAATTCTTTATTATTTCTTGATAGCACAAATGCTCGCCATATCCCTTTCCTAACTTTTTATCATAGGTATCATTTATATTTGAAGAAATAATTTCAATTTTTTTATCTTTTATTTTTTCAGCATAATTTTTGAAATAATCTAGATCATAACCTGAATTCTCAATGAATATAATATTTTTTAAATCTTTTCTGTTACACCAAAAGCTAAAGGATTTTTTGTAGTCATTTAGTCTATCATTCACATTATTTCTTTTAAGAAAATGCATACCCCTTGGGTCTATAGTAGCTGTTAAAATAAGTGTTAATTTATTATTATTCATAAAAGGTTTATTGAATTTAAGTTAAATTAAATTTAATTTAAACTCCTTTATTGGAGAGGTGGCCGAGCGGTTTAAGGCGCACGCTTGGAGAGCGTGTATACTTTCGGGTATCGTGGGTTCGAATCCCACTCTCTCCGCCAATTTTTTTCTTTCATTCATAAAGATTTGTTATACAAAAAACTATGTTTTTTTTAAGATTACTTTTAATTTCTTTTATTTTAATTACCCATGCTGAATCAGACACAATTTATAGCCTAATTGGAATTAGAAATCTTGAAATTTTAAAGAAAAATGGAAAAGAAAATATTGTGTATTTAAAAGCCAATGGATCCTTCCAGGCAGGGTTAAAAGAAAATAACGTAACCTGCTTTGCAGCAAAAGATGAATCTTTCAGACAAAAATTTGCTTTAATTGAAGAAGGCATTAACGGATACAACTCAAATTTTTTTAAAAAAATAAATTTGAGATACATTGTTCTATGCGAAGATCTAACTGTAGCAGGTATTAATGCTGCTGGAATTGCAAATTCAGAAAAAAAAACGATAATAATTAATATTAAAATTGAGCCAGAAATTTTACAAAGAATAGTCCATCATGAAATATTTCATATTATTAATGATTCATTTGATGAATTTTTTTCTGAGGAAAATTGGAAAAATATTAATGATTCTACATTTAAATATGCAGATTGCTCTACATGCACGAAACAACTTGGGTTATTTCCTTATAATAAAACTGATGGTTTTATAACTGAATATTCTAAATCTACAGCCTCAGAGGATATGGCTGAAACTTTTTCTTTTTTAAAAAGTAATAAAAAGATTCTAATAAATAAAGCAAGTAAGGATATTATATTAAAACAAAAGGTTTCTTTTATCTTGGAAGGAATTCAAAAAATAGATAAAGAGTTTAAATTTTAAAAATGATTAAAAAAATTAAAGCAACTATTTTTGAAAAATTTTTATTTTTTTTTTTAATAATCTTGACACTTTCAACATTTAGTTTTTTTTTTATCATTAAGAATAAATGTCTTTTTATAAAAAATTATGACCCAAATAAACTTGTCTTTGACAATCCAAAAGATATTGCAATCTTAAACGTCCCTTGTGGAAATGTAATAATTAAACTTGAACCCGATATTTCGCCTAAAGCTGTTGAGAGATTTAAGATGTTAATTAGCAAGGGTGAATATGATAATATTGCATTTCACAGAGTAATTAAAAATGTATTAGTTCAAGCAGGCGATCTTGAATTTGGAAAAAAAAATAATTTGAATTATGTTTATATTGGAAGCGGAGAATCTGGTTATGGAACAATAAGCTCAGATTTAGATAGTAACTTTGCCTTTGATAAAGGAACAGTAGCTTTTGTAAGAACTGAAAAAAAAAATACTGAAGA
>NHIV01000041.1 GCA_002170735.1 bacterium TMED198
AATCTAGTTTCTTGTTGTATCATTTATAAAATATTTCCTTTTTCTAAAATAGAGGTTACTCTCCACCTTTTCATTTTACTTAGGGGCTTAGATTCGGTAATAAGAACCTTATCTCCCTCTTTGCATTTATTGCCTGGATCGTGGGCATAATATTTTTTTGACGTAAATACGTATTTTTTATATACAGGGTGAGGCTTCTTAATTGAAACCTTCACAACTGTTGTTTTGTCCATTTTTGAAGCCTGAACAATCCCTGTCAATTGTTTTCTATTTGAATTTGTAGTCATCATTTTTTATTAATTAATTCTAGTTCATGTTGATTAATAATAGTCTTAATTCTAGCTATATCTTTTTTAATATGCTTGATTTTCATTGGATGCTCTAATTGTTGTAATGATTTTTGAAATCTAAAATTAACAAGCATTTCTTTGCATTCATCAAGCTTTTTTGTTAATTGGTCCTTTGATAATTTGTATAATTCTTCAGTTTTCATAAATATTAACTAATTTCTCTTTTAGATGTTAATTTGACTTTAATTGGCAATTTATTTCCACACTGACGAAAAGCCTCTTTAGCCTCTTCTTCATTAAGCCCGTCAACCTCAAATAAGATCCTACCAGGTTTAACTACAGCAACCCAATACTCAGGAGAACCCTTACCTTTTCCCATTCTTGTTTCAGCAGGTTTTTTTGTTATAGATTTATTGGGAAAAATTCTAATCCAAAGCCTGCCTACCTTCCTAATTCTTCTTGAAATAGTTACCCTGGCTGCCTCTATTTGCCTACTCGTAATCCATCCTGCTTCAACAGCTTTTAGGCCGTATGTCCCGAATGAAACATAATTGCCAGTCATGGACTGACCCTTCATTCTTCCTTTTTGTACTTTTCTGTGTTTAACTCTTTTAGGTGCTAACATAATATTCTATTTTTCCAATATCCAAACTTTTAAACCAATAATTCCATATGAGGTGTAAGCCTCTGTCAGAGCATAATCAATATTAGCTCTCAAAGTATGCAAAGGAACCCTCCCCTCTCTGAATGTTTCACTCCTTGCTATTTCTGCGCCATTTAGCCTTCCAGAAATACAGACTCTAATTCCTGAAGCTCCCATACTAACGGTAGTTTGAATAGCTTTCTTTACAGCTCTTCTATAATTAACCTTTTTTTCTAACTGCTGTGCGATATTTTGCCCTACTAACTTTGCTCTTAAAGCAGGTCTTTTTATTTCTGAGACATTAATTTTAACGTTTTCATTAACTATCTTCTTTAAATTTTTCTTTAAAATTTCAACCTCAGATCCTCCTCGCCCAATAACAATCCCAGGTCGCGAAGTGTGAATAGTGACATGAATTTCATTTGAGGGTCTCGCTATAACAACACGGGAAATACTTGCTCCAGATAATTTCTTCTCAATAAACTTTCTAATTGCAAGATCTTCATTAAGTCTCTGAGCATAAGATTTTTCATCAAACCAAACAGAGTCCCATTCTCTATTAATGCCAAGCCTTAAACCAATTGGATTTGATTTTTGTCCCAATTCAATTTCTCCTTTGTTTTGTATCTGTGAGCACCACTGTTAGATGGCTAGTTCTTTTTAAAATTCGCACAGCTCTACCCATAGCAGCAGGTCTAAACCTTTTCATAACAGGACCTTCATCAACATAAGCGGTCTTAATAAAAAGCTCCCTTCCTTCACCTTCACTCTCTTTTTGGTAATAGTTTGAAACAGCAGATGAAATTGTTTTAAAAATTGTTTTTGCAGCTTTCTTATTAATAAAAGTTAATCTTTTTAAAGCATCTTCAACAGGAAGATTGCTTACCTCTGACAATACAAATCTAACTTTTTTTGCTGACTGCCTAATGTGTCTACTTTTTGCTATAGCTTCCATATTATTGTTTTCTATCTCCTGAATGCAATCTAAAAGTCCTGGTTGGAGAAAATTCTCCTAATTTATGACCTACCATATTTTCAGAAACAAATACTGGAATGAATTTGCTTCCATTATGGACCGCAAAGGTGTGTCCAACAAATACCGGGGGAATTGTAGAACTTCTTGCCCAAGTTTTAATTACTTGTTTTTTATTGCTATTATTTAGAGCTTCAACTTTACGCTCAAGTTTGTAATCGATATAAGGGCCTTTTTTTAAAGATCTGCTCATTTTAATTTCCTACTTTCTTCTTGATACTATATATTTATTTGAATGTTTGTTTTTCTTTCTTGTTTTAAATCCTTTTGCAGGGACACCTGTTGGAGACACTGGATGTCTACCACCACTAGTTTTCCCTTCACCTCCACCATGAGGATGGTCTACAGGATTCATGGCAACGCCTCTCACTTTAGGTCGCTTTCCCAGCCACCTAGACCTTCCTGCTTTTCCAATTACAATATTTTCATGAGATTTATTCCCAACAGAACCAATAGTTGCCAAACATCTATCAAGAATCATTCTCATTTCTCCTGATGGCAATTTTATTGTAACATAACCCCCTTCGCTTGCCATAATTCTAGCATAAGAGCCTGCACTTCTAGCAATTTGAGCACCTTTTCCAGGCTTAAATTCTATATTATGGATTAACATGCCATCGGGAATTTTACCTATTGGCATTGCATTACCAACATCAAAGGGAAGCTGATTTGAAAAAGAAGAAATAATCTTAGAGCCTATTTTTAACTTCTCAGGCGCTATTATATAACTCTTATCACCATCTGTATATTCAATCAAAGCAATTCTTGAGGTCCTATTTGGATCATACTCAATCGACATAACTGTAGCCTCTATATCAAATTTATTTCTTTTAAAATCTACTAGCCTATATCTTCTTTTGTGGCCGCCACCCCTTCTCCTTGAAGTTATTCTGCCTAAATTGTTTCTCCCACCTGTCTTTTTAAGAGATTTAGTTAATTTTCTAATGGGCTTCTTTTTAGTAATTTCCTCAAAATCAAAAACTGACATAAATCTCTGAGCTGGAGTGTTTGGTTTTAACTTTCTAATTGCCATTAATATTCACCTCCAACTAAATCAATTTTATGATCTTTTTTTAAGGTGACCAGCGCTTTCTTCCAGTTTGGTCTTTTACCTGAAGTCCTTAAAACATGTCCACTGCTTTTAACACTCATATTTTTAGTTTTACCTTTAACATTGATCGTGGAAACCTTTCTAACTTTAACTTTAAATCTTTTTTCAATAGCGTTCTTAATCATAGTCTTGTTTGAACTTCTCGTAACTTTGAAAGCATATTTATTGTGAACTTGGCTTAAAGCTGCGCTCTTTTCAGTTAACAATGGGCCTAAAATAATTTTACTTATATCCATATCAGTTGGACAGCCTGCTTTCTATTTTTTCTATACTAACCTTATCAATAAGAATTTTACTGCACTTCAAAAGATCGAAAATAGTGAAATTATCAACAGACTTAACATTGACTCCTTTAAGATTCCTATAACCTAAAATTAAATTCTTTTCAGACTTTGAATATATAATTAATATTTTTTCATTGACAATTTTCAACTTATTTAAGATTTTAACAGCCTCGGAAGTTTTTGGTGAATTTAATTTCAATTCGTCTAAAACAAACAAACTATCAGATTTAATTAAACTCGATATGACAGATTTTTTGGCAATATTTTTTACTTTTTTATTCACTTTTGATTTGTATTTGTGAGGCCTGGGTCCAAATGCAACTCCACCATGTACCCTTGATGGGTTTCTAGTTGATCCAATTCTTGCCCTACCTGTTCCTTTTTGTTTCCAAGGTTTAATTCCACCCCCACTTACTTCTGCCCTAGTTTTACTTGAACTTGTACCCTGTCTCTGCGAGTCTAAAAACGAGTTTATTGTCAAATAAACACTATGCTGATTAGGCTTAGCCATAAATACTTTATCGCTTATATTGAGGCTTATTTTTTTTGAAGATCCGCTGCTTGTATATAAATTAATTTTCATACTAATTACCTTTTATCATTAAAAGACCATTGTTTGCACCAGGAACTGAACCTTTTATTAATAATAAATTGTTACTTGAATCTATTTGAAGTATTTTCAGGTTTTTTATAGTCACTCTATCATTACCTGATCTTCCAGCCATTCTTGACCCCTTCCAAATTCTTCCAGGCCAAGTACCAGCTCCAACAGAACCGGCTTTTCTCATAACGCTATTCTTGCCATGACTTCTTCTACCACCACCGAAGCCATGCCTTTTCATATGGCCAGTAAAACCTTTTCCCTTTGAGGTGCCTGTAATACTAACCAAATCATCTAATTCAAAATTATCCACATTAAGCTCTTCTCCTAGTGTAAACTTTTCTACATTATCCGTAGGAAATTCTCTTAGGAATCTCAAAGACTTTAAATTAAGCTTATCAAACTTACCTTTGATAGGTTTATTCACATTCTTTGTATCCAGAAAGCCAACTTGGATTGAGTTGTAGCCATCCGATTTTTCATCTTTTAATTGCGTCACAAAACAAGGTCCAGCCATTACAAGTGTAGCAGGATAATCGTTGCCTGTGGAATCAAAAACTCTTGTCATTCTAACCTTTTTCCCTAAAATAAATTTCTTCATATTAATTCTTAATTTCCACATCAACACCTGCGGGCATGTCTAGCTTCATCAGCGCGTCAATAGTTTTAGAGGTTGAATTCAAAAGGTCTAAAATTCTTTTATGAATCTTGATTTCAAATTGCTCACGAGACTTTTTGTCTACGTGGACAGATTTATTTACAGTATAAAGACTTCTCTTGGTAGGCATTGGAATTGGGCCAAGTACGATCGCACCAGATTCTCTTGCGGTCTTTACGATTTTTGCAGTCGATTTATCCAGTAAAATATGATCATAAGCTTTTAATTTAATACGTATTTTATTCATGTCTACTCAACAATTTCCGTTACTACTCCAGCGCCTACTGTATGACCACCTTCTCTGATAGCAAACCTTAACTCTTTTTCCATTGCTATAGGTGTTATCAATTCTATATCTAAATTCGTATTGTCACCTGGCATTATCATTTCTGTACCCTCTGGTAGAATTACATTTCCTGTTACATCTGTTGTCCTAAAGTAAAACTGAGGTCTATATCCTTTAAAAAATGGGGTATGCCTTCCACCTTCCTCTTTCTTTAAAACATATACCTCTGCTTTAAATTTAGTATGAGGTGTTATAGTTCCAGGCTTTGCAAGCACCATGCCTCTTGAAATATCTTCTTTATCTACACCTCTTAATAATAAACCTGCATTATCGCCAGCTTGGCCTTCATCTAGAATCTTTCTAAACATCTCCACTCCAGTACAAACAGTTTTAGCTTTAGAGCCCATACCTACAATTGACAGTTCTTCGCCTACTTTAACCATCCCTGCTTCAATCCTCCCTGTAGCCACGGTTCCTCTGCCTGTAATTGAAAACACATCTTCCACGGGCATAAGAAAATCTTTATCTATTGCACGTTCAGGCTCTGGAATAAAAGTATCCACTGACTCCATTAGTTTGAATATGCATTCGGCATCTGCACCTGCCCCATCAGAGTTTAGCGCCTTTAACGCTGAACCTTGAATAATAGGAGTGTCATCTCCAGGAAAATCATACTTACTTAGCAGCTCTCTAAGCTCCATTTCAACAAGCTCTAGCATTTCAGCATCATCAACTTGATCGCACTTATTCATAAAAACAACAACTGCGGGAACATTTACCTGTTTTGCCAACAAAAGATGCTCTTTGGTTTGTTGCATTGGACCATCCGTCGCAGCAACTACTAGAATTGCTCCATCCATTTGAGCTGCGCCTGTAATCATATTCTTTATATAGTCTGCGTGACCTGGACAGTCAACGTGCGCATAATGCCTAACCTCAGTCTCATACTCAACGTGTGCAGTATTAATGGTAATACCACGCTCTCTCTCTTCAGGAGCATTATCAATATTCTCAAAGTCTGTCTGCTGCGCCAACCCTTTTGAAGCTAAACACTTGGTGATAGCCGCTGTTAAAGTAGTTTTTCCATGGTCAACATGACCAATCGTTCCAACGTTAACATGGGGTTTATTTCTTTCAAATTTTTCTTTAGACATATTTAAATACTCTCCTTAAGTATATTTAATTTTTNATTTTAAGCAACTGGCTTGCCGATGAATTTTTCAAGTAATTTTTCTGAAATCATTTTTGGCACTGTATCGTAATGCAAAAACTGCATTGTAAAAATTGCCCTTCCTTGAGTTATAGATCTAAGCTCTGTCGCATAACCAAACATTTGAGCTAATGGAACAGTTGCTCTGATGACTTGCATTTTGTTGCGAATGGTTGTACCTCCAACTTTACCTCTCCTTGAAGTAAGATCTCCCATTACCGATCCAAAGTAATCCTCAGGAACGGTAACCTCCAAGTCCATTATTGGCTCCAATAGTATTGGAGAAGCTTTCTTCGCGGCGTCCTTAAATGCCATTGAACCAGCTATTTTAAATGCCATCTCATTTGAATCAACATCATGAAATGAGCCGTCAAACAATCTTACCTTCACATCTTCAATCGGGTAGCCNGCAAGAATACCATTATTCATAGCCTCTTGAATCCCTTTGTTGACTGGCTCAATATACTCTTTTGGGATGGCGCCTCCAACAATTTCATTGTTAAATTCATAGCCTTTTCCTAGCTCATTAGGCTCAAGATCGATAACTACATGCCCATATTGACCTCTTCCACCCGACTGCTTGGCATACTTGATCTCTTGAGTTACTTTTTTAGTGATACCTTCTTTATATGAAACTTGAGGCATTCCAACATTTATATTAACTTGAAACTCCCTTAAAAGCCTATCTCTAATTATTTCCAAATGAAGCTCACCCATTCCAGAAATAATTGTCTGACCTGAATCTTTATCTGTGTGAATTTTAAAAGTTGGATCTTCTTCTGCAAGCTTAACTAAGCTTTCTGACAGCTTTTCTTGATCTGATTTTTTCTTCGGCTCAATAGCGATTGAAATGACCGGCTCAGGAAACACCATTGATTCAAGCAATATAGGATCTTTTCCGTCACAAAGTGTGTTGCCGGTTTTGGTGGTTTTAAGCCCAATCATTGCAGCAATTTCACCGGTAGTTACGGTCGTTCTATCTTCTCTTTTGTTTGAATGCATAAGCATTAATCTGCCAACTCTTTCATTTTTTCCTGAGTTTGGATTGTAAATCGTATCACCCTGAGATACAGAGCCTGAATAAACTCTAAAAAATGTCAATCTCCCAACATAAGGATCAGTCATAATTTTAAATGCCAGTGCTGAAAAGGACTCAGAATCTTCCGGCTTACGGCTAATAGGTTCTGATGAGTCTACATCTTCACCAGTAACAGCCCCAACATCAATAGGACTGGGAAGGTAGTCAATTACTGAATCTAAAAGATTTTGAACTCCCTTGTTCTTAAATGCAGAACCGCAAAGAGCTGGAATAAATTTTCCATCAATTGTTGCTTTCCTGATGGCTTCTTTTATTTCATTTTCTTCTAATTCATCTCCATTTAAATACTTTTCAAATAAATCTTCATCGTATGAAGCCACCTCCTCAAGAAGTCCGTTTCTCCATTTATCTGCTATCTCCTTTAACTCTTCAGGTATTGGCGCAGTTTCAAACTTAGTTCCATCGTCATTATTGTAAATTACTGCTTCCATCTTAACTAGATCAATAAGGCCGGAAAAAGTATCCCCTGCTCCAATCGGGAGCGCTAAAGGTACAGGGTTTGACCCTAAACGATCCTTGATCATATCAAGGACATTATAAAAGTCGGCGCCTGTTCTATCCATTTTATTAATAAAAGCAATTCTTGGTACTTTATAAGTGTTTGCCTGATGCCAAACTGTTTCAGATTGAGGCTCAACTCCTCCAACGGCACAGAACAGGGCAATGGACCCGTCTAAAACTCTCAAAGCTCTTTCAACTTCTATTGTAAAGTCTACGTGCCCAGGGGTATCTATTATATTTATCCTGCTGTCATGCCAAAAGCAAGTTGTTGCAGCTGAAGTTATTGTTATACCCCTTTCTTTTTCTTGCTCCATCCAGTCCATTGTAGCTGCGCCATCATGAACTTCGCCCACCCTGTGAAGTCTGCCCGTATAATAGAGGATTCTTTCAGTAGTAGTGGTTTTACCTGCATCTATGTGGGCCATTATACCGATATTTCTAACGTGCTTTAAAGGGATTTTCTTCATCTACAATCTCCCAAAATGCGCAAAGGCCTTGTTAGCTTCTGCCATTCTATGAGTTTCTTCTTTTTTCTTAACAGAAGAGCCCTCGTTCTTTGAAGCTGCTATCAACTCATCTGCCAATCTATCTGCCATCGTATTGCCCTTTCTTGACTTTGAGAATGAAATAATCCATCTCATAGCTAGGGCTGATTTTCTATTTGGCGCAATTTCCATAGGTACTTGATAGGTTGCTCCGCCAATTCTTTTTGACTTAACTTCCAAAGAAGGAGAGACATTCTGAAGCGCTTTTTTAAACACTTCTAGTCCATTGGTATTTTTTGTTTTATTCTCAACCAATTTAATCGATTTATAAAAAATCCTTTCTGCTATACTCTTTTTCCCATCAAGCATAAGATTGTTGATAAATTTTGTTACCACTATATCTCCAAATAGAGGGTCAGGTAAAACTTTTCTTTTTTCCGGTCTTCTTCTTCTCATATTATTTACTTAGGCTTTTTAGCTCCATATCTTG
>NHIV01000042.1 GCA_002170735.1 bacterium TMED198
GATAATGAAAATAGAAGTATTCTATCATTTAAAAAGTTTATAAATCAACCCAATCTAATAGATACGCTATATACTGAAAGAATTAATAATAAAACAATCTACCCCCAATTAAATCAACATTTAATAAAAGAAAATTCATTAAATATTTTTACTCTAATTTATTTTTTGATGAATCAACAAAATAAAAATATTTTAGATAAAAAAAATTTAATAGATAGAGATGGAGATGAGTTCGAGTGTAAAATAGATAAAATAAATACTAGTGAAAGAGGTTTGTATTTTATTTTAATAAATGAAGTTGAAAAAAATAATTATATAGAAAAAACAGATATTTTTTCATGGGCGTTGTTTAAAGATAATGTAAAAAGAAAGATATGGATAAATGATTACAATGATTTATATAAATGTGAATTTGAAAGTGGTTTTATGACTTTTACTGCAAAAAAAACATATATAAAATGAAGAGGGTTCAAAAAAATTGAACCCTCTTCACTAAGCTTAATATATCAGCTGCTGATATAAATAAATATTTATTTTTTATACCAGAGTACTACTAATAGAAGTGCTACTAAGCCAGCTAGACCTTGTTCTCCTAGTGATGTAAATAGGTCACTTAGATTACCTATAACACCAAAATAGTCCTCAAATAAGATCCCAAGAACAATACCAAGAACTACTAAAGTTTGCAATAGTTTGGTAATGTCGCTGATCCACCCGCTTATTGTTGCTATTGTTTGTTTCATTATGATTTTTCTCCTTTTTGTGATTTTGCAGGAGGTGTTTAAACCTCCTGCGCTAATCAATAATAGTGTTTACTATTTCATAAAAGAAGCAAAAACCATAAGTGCAAGCAGACCTGGTAGTCCACCACCCAAGAAAGCATTTACTAGATCCGTAATGCCTGTAATTGGGTCCATCCCTGTAGTGTAAAGAAGATTAGCAAAAACAAAAGCTACTACTAAACCTTTTATTACTGCTACTACTGCACCTGCTACTTCATTAATTGCACCTGCTACGTTTTTCATTGTTTTTCTCCTATTTGTTGTTTACAACATTCTTAAACATATTTATTTAAGAAATTATTTTAAACCAAAAAAAAACCGGGAAGTCATAAACCTGAAAAATAGTTTAATTTTTGTTCCCGGCATCTAATCTATAAGAAAAAAATAACTTAAGTCAATGTTTTTATTTAAAGTATTACTTTAATGTTTTTTGATCTTGTTTAATAATCTGTTTTATAAAAATATTAATTTCATCAACATGTTTACTAGTTTCATCTAAAACCTCTTGGTGGGTTATAAGCTCAGATCCTCCTGCATAATTTGATAGATATGATAAAATTAAAATATTCATGTTGAGCTTATTTGCTTGTTGATATTCAGGAAAAGTTGACATCCCTACTGAGTCTGCTCCTAAATTAAATAGATCCTTAGTTTCTGCAATTGTCTCATATGTCGGCCCTAAAACCCAAGCATAGGTACCATAACTTATTTTTATATCAACTGAATTAATGATTTGTGAATTTACTTTTATTTGATTTTTCACTTTGACTTTATTGGGGGATTTACTGTTAACTATATAGCTGCAATCTAAAAATTTATCAATAATAAGTAATTGTCCAATACTGTTTTTTCTATTTACACAGCCTGCAGAGTTAGTTAATATTATATTTTTAATTCCAATTTTTTGAAAAACTCTAATTGGCATTGAAACCTGCTCTTTTGAGTAACCTTCATAATAGTGATATCTTCCAATAGAAAACAAAACCAAACAACCTTCTAAGTTTCCAAAAATAAAATAACCTCCATGCCCCTTGATAACAGTTGAATTAAAACCAGGAACATCATAGAAATTAATTTTTATTTTATCTTTTATAATTGATTCAATTGATGACAAACCGGAACCAGCTACTACGCAAAATTTTGGTATTGATTTTATTCTTGAAAGCAAGTAATTTGCAGATATTTCTATCATATATTCTCCGTTGCTAATTGTCCACAACCTGCAGCTATATCATCACCTTTGCTCCACCTAACAGTAACTTGATATTTTTTTTGTTTTTCATATAATGTTTTAGTAAAACCATCTATTGTGTAATTAGATGGTCTTTGATAAATACCATTAATATCATTATATGGAATAATATTAATTATACAACTATATCCTGATAAAACATCTGCAAGATTTTCAGCATCCTTAATTGAATCATTTATATCTTTAATAAGTACATATTCAAACATAAGATTATTTCTATTTTTATAGTTTTCTCTTAAAAATTCAACAATATCATTAATTGGCCATTTTTTATTCAAAGGCATTAATTTTGTTCTTACTTCATTATTTACAGAATTTAATGAAATTGCTAATGANTACTTTCTTTTNTCNNATATAAATTGTTTTATTTTTGGAAAAACTCCNGATGTTGAAATTGTAATTTTTTTTGAAGCTATGTTGAACGCTAAAGGATCATGAAAAATATCTGCGGCTTGAAGAACTCTATTATAGTTTAAAAATGGTTCGCCCATACCCATAAACACAATGTTGGTAATAGGCTTAGATATTTGCTTTTTAACAAGAATCAGTTGCTCAACAATTTCTGCTATTTCAAGGTTTCTAATTAAACCCATTTTGGCTGTAGCACAAAAATCACAATCTACATTGCAACCTATTTGAGAAGATATACAAACAGTGTGTCTATGCTCATCAATAATACTAACTGATTCAATTAGATTTCCATCTATGGTCTTTAATAAAAACTTGTTTGTTTTTTTGCATTCTGTTGAAACAATATTATTAACTTCTAAAACTTTTGTTAATACTTTGCTATTTATATATTTTTGAAATTTTGAAGATAAATTTTTCATTTTATATGGATTATCTTCATACTTTTGATATAACCAAGAATATAATTGCTTAGCTCTGAATGATTTAAAACCATTTGAAACTACAAGCTGAGTTAACTGCTCTAAATTATAATTTTTTATAAATAACTTTTTGTTTTTTAGAACCATTGTATTTAGTTAAATATTTTTGAAATTTATTCTATATAAAATAACTAGTAAATTAACATAATTACAATTTAAGTAAATATAGGACAAATATTATGGACAATCTCCAAACATTAGAATTATTAATAGATAAAAGAGAAAAACTTATTTCAGAAATAGAAAAAAATATTATTGGTCAAAGAGATGTTATTAATCACCTATTTTTATCAATTTTATGTAATAGTCANGTTNTAATTGAAGGCGTNCCNGGTTTAGCAAAAACANTNCTAATTCAAACTTTATCTCAAGCACTAGATTTAAANTTTAGTAGAATACAGTTTACTCCTGATTTAATGCCTTCNGATATAATTGGNACTGAACTTATTGAAGAAAATCCNAATACAGGTAAAAGAGAATTTAAATTTTATAATGGGCCTATTTTTTCTAATATTATCTTAGCTGATGAAATAAATAGNACTCCACCAAAAACTCAATCTGCTCTTCTTGAAGCCATGCAAGAAAAGAATGTTACNACTGGNGGNAAAACTCATTCATTAGGATCAAGTTTTTTTGTATTTGCAACTCAAAATCCAATTGAACAGGAGGGAACATATCCCTTGCCAGAAGCACAGTTAGATCGGTTTATAATGAATGTATTAATTAATTATCCTGAATTTAATGATGAGGTTGAAATTGTAAAAAATAAAACGGGAATTGAAGATATAAGTATCAACACTGTAATAAATAAAAAAGATCTATTAGATTTTCAAAAGCTTGTTAGAAATATTCCTGTCTCTGATAATGTAATTGAATTTGCTGTTAAGCTTGTTAATTGTACAAGAGTAAATAGTAATTACTCTCTCGATTCAATCAAAAAATTGATTGATTGGGGTGCAGGACCTAGAGCTAGCATGTTTTTAATTTTAGCAGCTAAGGCTTTCGCTGCTGTACAAGGTAAGGCAACTCCAGATATTGATGATATAAAAACAATGTTTAAACCTATTTTAAGACATAGAGTTATTCCAAGCTTTAATGCTGATGCAGAAGGTATGAAAAAAGATGATATTCTTGATATTATAATTTCTAGCTTTTCATAAAATGCAACTTCTTAATAATTCAGATATAAATAAACTAGATAATCTATCACTTAAAGCTAGATATATAGTTGAAGGATTTATTTTAGGCCTACATAAAAGTCCATACCATGGATTTTCTGTTGAATTTTCAGAAAATAGAAAGTACGAGCCTGGAGATGAAATGAAATTTATTGATTGGAAAGTTTGGGCTAAAACTGATAGGTACTATGTAAAACAATTTGANGAAGAAACAAATTTATTATGTTATATCTTAATTGATCAAAGNAATTCNATGAAATATNAATCAAATCAAACTTCAAAACTANATTATGTTAAAATTTTAGCATCAGCATTTTCATATTTGATNTTAAAACAACAAGATGCGGTTGGTATNATTTCTTTTGATGAAAAAATAAAAAAATTTATAACTCCTAAATCNAAACCTAGCCANTTNAAANTACTAACTTCTACNTTGGAAAANTTAATTCCAGGAAATNAGACTTNNATTTCTAAAGTACTTCACCAGGTTGCTGATACCATCAATAAAAAGGGACTAATTATTTTGTTTTCAGATTTATTAGANAATAAAGAAGATATATTATCTAGTTTAAAACATTTTAGGTTTAANGGNCATGAGGTNATTGTCTTTCATAGTTTAGATCCAAATGAAATTAATTTTGAATTTTCTGGAAATATTGAATTTCGTGATTTAGAAAATGAGTCTGTAATTAAAACTGACCCTAGATTGATTGCAGAAAATTATAAAAATATTTTTAAACAATTTTATGATGACTTTAAGGCTGACTGTAGAAAAAATAAAATTGACTATATACAGCTGAACACTAATATTTCTTATGATAAATATCTGATCGATTACTTATTAAAAAGAAAAACCTTACGATAATTAATTAGTTTACTTTTCTATATTTTTCTTGAAGGTCAGGAATATATATTGTATCGAGCCGCTTAATATATTTTTTCATTTCCTTTTGAGCTCCATCAATTTCATCAAGTTGTCTATTGATATCAATTTCATCAAGTTTACTGCTATTATCTAAAGTTAGATCATATGCAAACTCAAAGAAAGATTTACTCTCATATAAAAATTTTCTGGCATTTTTAAATTTTTCTAATGTTGTGCTTATCAAATCAACTGGTGGATCATCTAAACTGTTAATCTGATTATAATTCTCTGATGCACTATCTAGTGCTTCTTGACCTAACCTCTGATATAAAACAGCTATATTATAAGTTAAATTTTGATCTTCAGGGTTTTCCTCTAAAAGTTGTTCCGAATACTCTATTGCAATTTGATTTTTACCTTGATCAATATAACTGTATAATAATCCATACATAAATTTCGAATCCAAAGCATTATCTGCAGCATATTTATAAAATTTTTCAGATACTTTATAATTTTTCATTTGACCCTCAAGATCACCAATATAATAGTTAATAATTACATTAGATGTATCCTTTTCATAAGCTTCATAAATAATTTTTTTTGCTTGATCTATATTATTTTGATTTAAATAAATACTAAATAATTGAATGTAAGATTTAGAATTATCAGGAATAAGATTTTTTGCTTTATGATACATTTCAATTGCTTTTACTTCTTCTTTATTTTCTTCATGATCAAGACCTTGTATCAAAAATTCTCTCCATATCGAATACTTTTCAAGAGCAATTGCATCAAGCAGTTTATTAAAAAATAACATTTTTTTCCCATCTTCTTCAAATTCAACAGTATATTTGAATTTAATATCTTTTAACATTGATGCTTCTTGTGAAAATGGTTCTATAAGGTCATGATCCTTTGTGGCTTTCTTTTCTGATAAATTGAGCATTTTAGCCATAGCTTCATAATTATTTTTCCTCTTATAAATTTTAGTAGCCAAAAAATAAGGAACTTGTGGATTATCTGGCTCAATTTTCAAGGCCTCAAGGCATAAGGATTCTGCTCTATCATAATCTTTTTCTACATTAGCGGCTGCCCTACAAGACCTGTATTCCATGCTTCCTGTAGCACACGAGTAAAAATAACTAGAAAATAAAACCAAAAATATAATTCTTAAATTAATCATATACCTAAATATAAAAAAAAAGCGNCAAATGAATGACGCTTTAAAAAAATAATATTTTGATTAAATCTATCTAAGGCCTTTCTTAGGCTTTCTGATTCTTCTTCTTCTTTTAAATGCTCTCTTTCTTTGCATTTCTTTTGAATCTTCTCTATCTACCTCTTTAAAAGAAACATTTTTATTTATTGATTCGTTTAAAGATTTAGAGGTCTTCGCTCTATTATTGTTTGCAAAAGAAAATGCAAATACAAGACAAGATAAAAGTAGCAGTTTCAATAAAAATTTCATATTTCTCCTAAAAGTTAATTCTAGTTTAATGTAAGCTATTTTTTTGAATTTCAAAAAGGATTTTTTATAAAAATTTGCACCACTGTAACCATTGTGATGTACATCACTAATTTAACCTAAATTTTTGGTAGAGTTATTGTGAAGATAGTCCCAATTTCATATTTACTATCAAATGTTAAGCTTCCTTTGTGAGCCTCTACAATTTTTTTACAAATAGTCAGACCAAGGCCAAATCCCTTGATTTTGCTTGTTTGTTCTCTAAAAAATGGATCAAAAATTTTAGCATGATTTTCTGACTTAATTCCTTTTCCATAATCTTTAATATGAATAAAATAATGAAACTCATTTTCCTTTATAATTACTTCAACTTCTTTATTTTTGGGTGAATATTTAAAAGCATTATCTAATAAATTTCTGAGTGCAATAACAATTTTGGTTTCATCTACATTCAATATGTCTTTTTTTGTTTGATTGTCTATTTGAATTAGATCTCTCTTATTCGGAAATAAATTAAAAACATTATCTAACATTGTCATTATTGATACACTTTTTAAATCTAAATTTTTATATGGAATAGATAACTTATCAGATAATAATAAATTTGAAATCATTTCTTCAAGATAAAGTATTTCATTTTTTATTTTGTTTATATTTTTGTGTTTTGGAAGCATTTCAATTAACAACTGCATCCGTGTTAACGGTGATCTCAATTCATGACTCACATCAAGCAACAATGCCTGTTTTTGATTAAGCAACAATCTTATATCCCCAATCATACTATTGACATTTTTAGATAATACACCAAGTTCATCATCACTAATTATTTCAACTTCTGATTTTAGATCACCTTGATTTAGATTTTTTATTCTTCTTTTAAGTAATTTAACTGGATATAAATATTTTCTTATAGAAATCGATAATATTATCATAAAAAATATAATTAATGCTGAAATATAAAGGAATGCATTGATGTTACTAGGGGGTTGATAATCTATTACTATATAGTAAACATAGTTATCAGTTTCTACTGCAGTAGTATGAAAATTATCGATTCCACCAAAGTAAACAATATTTTTAAAGCTTACACTGTACCTTTCTCCCATTTCAATACTTGTTGACCAATTAAAAAAATTCTCTGTTTCAATATAGCTTGGCATATTACTCCAATGAATATTATCAAACAACAGTTCATCTTTATTTTGACCTATAATGTCATAAATTGTACACCACATTTTTAAATTTTTCATTGTTTCATTAATTTTAATTGTATCAGGAGGAGAACCCCAAGAATCAACTAAATTAGAGTAATAATACATTTCATGGGCATCTAATAGGGTATCTTGTACTTCTAGGCCATACTCAAGTTCATAGTATAGAAATGAAATTAATATTAATGTAAAAAATATTACTAAGGCGCCTAATCGTTGGAATAAACTATTTGGGAAAAAAAATTGATTTCTAAATTTAATTTTTCTTAATTCCTATAAACTTATATCCAGTACCATGAATTGTTTTTATAAATCTAGTTTGAGATGGAGTTTCACCAAGCTTTTGGCGTAATCTACTAACTAATACATCTACAGATCTATCATATGATTGCCAAGTAATTCCCCTTAAGTTTTCTACTAAAAACTCTCTATCAAGAGTTTTTCCAGGATGCTCAACAAATAAGATTAATGCTTGATATTCCGTAGTAGAAAGTTGAACTATTTCACCGTCTAAAAAAATTTCTTGTTTTAACTTATCAATTAATAAATTTTCAAATTCAATTTTATCAACCATTGAGTCTGGAGTTTGTGATCTTCTAATAATAGATTGAACTCTAGCTAACAATTCTCTTGGTTCAAATGGTTTTGCCATATAATCATCTGCACCCAACTCTAGACCAACAATTTTGTCTGTTACCTCACCTCTTGCTGTTAACATAATAACAGGAGTAGATGAAAATTCTCTTATTTTTCTTAATACTTGAAAACCTTCCATTTCAGGCATCATTATATCTAAAATAATTATATCAACATTATTGTTTTCTAAATAATCTATTCCCTTAATAGGATTGTTTTGACTAATTACTGTATAATTAAAAGAAGAAAAAAATTCATCCAGTAATGTTGTTAGTTGGNTATCATCATCAATAACTAAAATTTTCTCCATTATTTCTCCTTTTGATTTTTAATTTTTAAAAATCAAATTAATTTTTTTTCTATTTTATCTAAAAACTTATTAAAATTTATATCTTTTTCTCTTTTTGAATTGATCAAATTATATGAATGAATAACGGTGGAATGATCCCTCCCTCCAATTTTTGAACCTATAACAGATAAACTTAAATTAGTTAATTTTCTAGAAAAATACATTATTATTTGCCTAGATACTGCAATATCTTTTGTTCTTTTTTTACTGATAACATCTTTTTCCTTCATGCCTTGAAATTGACAGATAACGTTAATTATTTGATCTATTGTAATATTACTCATAGCATTTTCATCAAGTATATCTTTCAAAACATCTCTTGCTAATGAAATACTAATATCTTTTTTTCCAAGAGAAGCGATTGCCAGGAGCTTAACTAGTGCCCCCTCCATGGTCCTGATATCACTAGTAATATTTGCAGCTAAAAATTCAGTTACTTCATAAGGAATCTCTAAATTTTCATCATCTGCTTTTTTCATTAATATAGCTATTCTTGTTTCTAGATCAGGGGATTGTATATCGACTATCAATCCTGATTGAAATCTAGATATCAGCCGATCCTTTATATCAATAAGTTCGTTTGGATGTTTATCGCAGGTTAAGACAATCTGTTTACCTTTTTGCAGCAAATCATTGAACAAATGAAAAAATTGTTCCTGCGTTTGCTCTTTTTTTTGAAAAAAATGCACATCATCAATCAATAGCATATCAATATTTCTATAGTTTTTAATAAAATCAGATGATTTGTTTCTTTGTATTGAAGTTATAAAGTCAAGCATAAACCTTTCACTGGTAATATATAATATCCTATAATTTGGATTAGTTGAAATGGCATAATTTCCAACAGCCTGAATTAAATGGGTTTTACCAAGCCCAGGAGAGCTGTAAATCAGAAGTGGATTATAAGGTGTTTTACCTGGAGATTTAGATACAGAAATAGCCGTTGCCTTTGCAAATTGATTGCTTTTACCTTCAATAAAATTATAAAATGTATACCTTGAATTCAGTTGTGATTTTTTTCTGAAATTTTGTGGCAATGGCTTGTCTTGGTGTTCAAACTTAGGTATTGTGCTTGTGTTCTTATTGCTAACAATTATACTATAGTTTACTATTAGCGATTTGTTATAAAATTTATTTATTGCATCATTTAATAGATTCCTGTATTTTGACTCAATCCATTCATAGTGAAATTGATTGGGAACTTGAAGGGTAATCTCCTGCTCAGTAACATTTGTTACCTTGATACCATCAAACCAAGTTTGAAATGCTTGCTCTGGCAATCTATCCCTAATGTAAATTAAACAATTTTTCCAATTGGATGATTCGCTCATAGTTTATAAACAGTTTATTAACATTTTATTAAAAATATATCTATATATAAAATAATTGAATATTAATTTATATTGATGAATCCATTCATACTAATATTAATTTGATTTAATTTGATTTAAAGTATATGTCTTTATTATTGTCTAAATCATTAAATAAAAACTTTGTTATTTTAGGACATAGAGGTTCTCCTAAAGAGTACTTAGAAAATACAATGCCATCTTTTTCGTGTGCACTGGATAAACCTAATTGGCAAGGAATAGAGCTCGATGTACAGCTTTCAAAAGATAATAAAATAATTATTTTTCATGATGAAAACTTAAATCGCTTGGCAAATATAAACTTAAATATTTCAGATTTAGACTATGAAGCAATCAATAAAATTAGACTAACTGAAAACAATATGATACCTCTTTTATCAGACTTACTTAAAAACTATCCACAAAATAAAATAATCAACATTGAAATTAAAAAATATAGCACTTCCAATAAAGGCATAGAAAAAAAAATAATTTATTTAATAAAAAAATATAATTTATATGATAGTTGTATAATTTCTAGCTTTTATCCGCAAATAATTAAAAAAATTAAAACCTTAGATTCAAAAGTAACTACAGCTTTGCTTTGGACAAGAATAAATTTTTTTTCTAAATTAATATTATCACTTAATTTATGGTGGTCTAAACCTGATGGATTTCATCCAAATATTAATTTTATAGATAAAAATATTATAAAAATGGTTAAATCTAAAAAAATGTTTTGCATTGCATATACAGTTGATAGAACTGTTGATTTAGAAAAGGTTTATGAATTAAATTTAAATGGAATTGTGACAAATAATCATAATCTAAAAATTAAATGATCGATTGGCATATTAATTCGTGGAAAAAATTTATTATAAACCAGCAACCAGATTGGTTAAAACAAAAAAGATATAAAGATAATATTAAAATTATTTCATCATTTCCTCCACTAGTCTTTCCTGAAGAATGTGATACTCTTAAAAATCTTCTGGCAAAAGCACAGAATGGTGAAATGTTTCTATTGCAGGGTGGAGATTGCGCTGAAAGATTTAATGATTTCACCTCAGCAAAAATTAAAAATAAATTAAAAATTTTGCTACAAATGTCAGCGGTGATATCTTATGGAACAAAGAAAAAAATTATTAAGGTTGGAAGAATGGCTGGTCAATATGCAAAACCTAGAACCTTAAAATATGAAAAAAGTGGAAGTAAACGCTTGCCTGTTTATCGAGGAGATGCTGTAAATGATACAACACTTGACTCTAAAAGTAGAAAACCTAATCCAGATAGATTAATTCAATCTTATCACTATGCTGCAGCTACATTAAATCACTTAAGAGCTTTTACTCATAGTGGCCTTGCTGAAATAAATAAAATCAATACATGGAATCTAGAAAACATCAAAAAAACAAAATCTATTAAGAATTATAATAAAATAGTAGAATCAATTAGTTCAACTCTCTCTACTTTAGATTCAAAAGCTTTTTCAAAAATGAAGTTAACTGATTTTTTTACTTCACATGAAGCCTTACTTTTAGATTATGAGCAAGCCTTAACTCGTGAAAATACTGATTCAAAGAGTTGGTACAACTGTTCTGCACATCTACTATGGATTGGAAATAGAACTAGAAATATTGATAGTGCGCATGTTGAATTTTTATCAGGAGTTAGTAATCCAATCGCAGTTAAAATTGGACCAAATATATCAGAAGATGAGGTTTTAGATTTGTCTCTCAAATTAAATCCTACTAATGAGCCTGGTAAACTACTTTTTATTATTAGAATGGGATATGAAAAAATTGATTTGCATTTACCAAAAATAATTAAAAAAATTATGCGTCATAGAAGAAAAATATTGTGGGTTTCTGATCCAATGCATGGAAATACCATTGTAACAAACCAAGGTATCAAAACGAGACATTTTGAAGATATATTAAAAGAATTAACATCGTTTATCAAAATTCATAAAGAATTGAATACTATTCCAGGTGGTGTTCACATTGAGCTAACCAGTGATGATGTAACTGAATGCCTTGGAGGTACAACAAAAAAAATTGAACCTACCAATCTTAATGAAAAATATGAAACAGCTTGTGATCCTAGGCTTAATAATGATCAAAGCCTCGAATTGGCTTTCTTGTTAAATAAACTTTTAAAATAATTATTAGGAGATAAAAAATGTCAAATAAAGTAATAATTAAAGGATATGGTGATAATCTGGAAATTAATGGTGTAAAAATTGGCAATTTATCTCCATTAGATCATGAAAAAATTGAGAAGGAAAAGGGGGGGCAAAATTATAAGCCTCTTGAAAATGTCGTAGTTTCACATGTTCAAGATAGTTCAACTTTAATCTGTAGAAAACCAGATAAAAATGGAATTAAAAAATTTATAGAAGAAGAACTAGTTGATGGTCTATGTTGTTACTCAGCAGTGAATCAAGGGCAATTAAATCAAGATATAGTTGATGCAGTTGTTCATCATCTTAATAAAGAAAAACTTCCAACTGTACCAAGATCAATTAGGCATAAATATATGAGCGCTTTTTTATTGGCAACAACTACTTTTACTGAAATGGATAGAGTAGTTCCTAAAGTGGCTGGAGTAGAATCCTGGGAACTAACATTTAAAACTTGTAGACGTTGGGGATATGAGATAAAAAAAATACCAAAAAATAAATGTATTATTGTTGGTGCTACGGGAAATTTCCATGGAAGATCAGTAGCTGCGGTTTCTATGTCTGATGATCCAGATGCTAGAGAAAATTTTGGGCCATTTGTTCCTGGAATTGAACTTGTACCCTATAATGATCTTGAGGCGCTAGAAAAACTATTTATAGAAAAAGGGGACTATATAGCAGCATATTCTGTTGAGCCTATTCAAGGAGAAGCTGGTGTTATTGTTCCTGATGATAGTTATTGGCCAGAGGTAAGAAAACTATGTGATAAACATAATATTCTTCTTGCTTTTGATGAGGTTCAAACTGGATTTGGAAGAACGGGACAAAACTTTGCATGGCAACTATTTGGGGTAAAACCAGATATAATGGGATGTGGCAAAGCTGCTGGTGGTGGAATCTTACCAGTATCATTTGTAGCAGGTAGAGATGATGTGATTGGAGTTTTAAGCCCAGGATCAGAAGGCTCTACTTTTGGGGGCTATCCTTTAGCCTCAGTAGTAGGAACATATGCTATTAAAGTATTAGTTGATAATAATTTAGCAGAAAATGCTGCGATTAGAGGAAATCAGCTGTTGAGTCATTTCGAAGAACTAAAAAATGAATTTCCTGATAAAATAAAAGAGGTTAGGGGGAAGGGCTTACTAACCGCATTTGAAATGTTTGATGATCCTAAATTAGATGGTCACCACGTATCCTTGTCTCTTCTTGAAAAGGGTGTATATGCAAAGGAAACTCATAAAACAACAATTAGAATTGCACCTGCCCTAACTATTGAAGCTTGGCAAATTGATAATATTGCAGAAGCAATTTATGGAGTAATAAAATCCATTTGATATAAATAAAAATGATTAATAACTTTATTCGCTCATGAAAATATATTTCAACATTTACATTCTATTAATCTTTATTTGTCTTTTTAGCTGTGGAAAAACAGATATAGAGCTATCAATGGAGCGCGGTCAAATTTATTTTGAACAAGGAAAANACTCTAAAGCTATTATAGCATTTAAAACTGTAATCAAAAAGCTTAATGGAACGCAGATAGTTGAGGAGGAAAAAATCTTAGCAAAAGCATATGAAAATCTTGCCATAGCATATGCAAAGATCAATCAAAATTCTCAGGCACTAAAACAGGCTGAAAAAGCATTCAACTTGATTCATCCACAGATTGATTCTTTGGTTTATATAAAGAGTTTGATTGAGGGGCGGATTAAGTAACAATCATATTAAAATGATTGATTTTTTAATAATTAGATCTTAACCTGTAATATCCTCTCCACCATCTACTCTTATAGTATTGCCCGTAAGCCATGTATTATTTGATAAACCCAACGTAGATATAACATTAGCAACATCATCAGGCGTTGTGAGTCTTTTTCCTGGATTGCTTTTCAAAGCATGATCAATCATCACTTCATTTCCAGGGATTTTTCTTAGAGCTGGAGTATCTGTAACTCCAGCCTGAATTGTGTTGGAAGAAACACTATGTTCAGACAACTCAAAAGCAAGCTGCCTACAGTAGGACTCTAAAGAAGCCTTCGCTGAAGATACCGCACCATATGACTTCCACTGTCTATGTCCACCTGAGCTTGTCATTCCAAAGATATGACTTCCAGTTTTAAAAAGATTATTTTTAAATAAATCTTGAGCCCAGTAAATAATACTGTTTGCCATAACATCCATTGTCATCTCAATTTGTTTTTGTGATAGTGCACTATCACTATCAATTACTGGTCTGAGAGCTCCAAAGGCTAATGAATGCATGAGAATCTTAACATTTGCTTTCAAAGATACTAGATGTTCTACTATCTCTTTTCTTTTTGATTCATCTGTTGCACTAACATTTTTAAAAACTACCTCTATATTATTAGCNTTCAAATCTTGGACNAGCAGATCAACNTGNTCCATTGTTGACCTTCTATCTAAATGTACTCCATATATATTTACTCCCATTGAAGCTAACTTTTTAGCNGTTGCCGCTCCAAACCCACTTGATGCTCCCAAAATCAGNGCCCANTNATTCATATAGTACTCCTTTAAATTCAGTAATAATTTAATACTTAATATTATTAATTTATAGTATGTCTCTTAAAGTAGGAATAGTAGGTTTGCCCAATGTTGGAAAATCAACCATCTTCAATGCCCTAACCAAATCAAATGTTTCATCTGAAAATTTTCCTTTTTGTACGATTGACCCAAATCATGGTGTTGTCCCTATTCCTGATAAAAGGCTAAATCAAATAACCTCTTACATCAAAACAGAAAAAATTATTCCAACGGTTGTTGAGTTTGTTGATATTGCAGGTCTTGTTAAAGGTGCTAGTGCTGGTGAAGGTCTTGGAAATACATTTTTATCTCATATTAGAGACGTAGATGCTATCATACACGTAGTTAGATGCTTTGAAGATAATAATATTACACATGTTGAGGGAAATGTTGATCCTGTAAGAGACCTAGAAATAATTAATACAGAGTTAATAATTAAGGATTTAGATACTCTGGAAAAAAGAATTAAGAAAATTGAAAGACAGGCAAAATCAAAAATTAAAGAAGCGGTCGAAGAATATAATTGCCTTATAAAGATTCAAGAACGTTTAAATAGAAACGATCCAATAAATAAAAATGAGTTTGGAAAAAGTGACTTGAAAACATTGAAATCATTATCACTGTTAACTCTTAAACCGATGATGTATCTTGCTAATATTTCAGAGAATAATCTAATTGGAAACAATAATATTGTATTCAACGCCTTCAAAGAATATTGCGCACTCAANAATTTAAGCCTTGTTTCTCTTTGTGGAGATATTGAAATGCAGATTGCTGTTATGTCAGATGAAGATCAAAAGATTTTTTGTNATGAATATGGCCTTGATGAGCCNGGACTAAATAAAATGATTAGGGGTGCATATAAACTTTTAAACCTTGAAACATATTTTACAGCGGGCCCTAAGGAAGTAAGAGCNTGGACCATCAAAAAAAACTCTAANGCACCTAANGGNGCAGGTGTTATACATACAGATTTTGAANGAGGATTTATTAAAGCAGAAGTATATCATATAGAGGACCTAATTACCTATAAATCAGAAGTTGNAATCAAAANAGCAGGTAAAATNAGACAAGAAGGTAAAGAGTATATAATTCAGGATGGAGATATAATTTTATTTAAGTTTAATGTTTAATTTGGCCTATTGCTATCAAAAAACTTATCGCTAACATCTTTTAACACCCTTTCCTCTTCTGAAGTAAGCTCAT
>NHIV01000043.1 GCA_002170735.1 bacterium TMED198
CAACAGAAAAACATAAAGAAATATATCAAATTGTTTTAGACTCACAGTTGGCCGGCATTGCTGCTGCCAAAGCAGGCGTGACAGGAAAAGAGTTAGATGCTGTCTGTAGGCAGGTTATTAAAGAGAACGGCTACGGAGACAACTTTATTCATTCCACGGGCCACGGCCTTGGCCTTGAAATTCATACATACCCTCGAATAAGCCAGTTTAATGAAAAAAAATTACTTGAGAATTATATAATTACCATTGAACCTGGTATCTATATAGCAAACTGGGGTGGAGTAAGAATTGAAGATGATTGTTTAATAAAAAAAGATGGCTGTATCCCTCTTAATAAATCTACTAAAGAAATGCTTGTTTTAAGCTGATTTTTGAAATTCACTGACCCCTACCAAAACCCGGCTCTTTATGATGCGCAATATTGGTGGAAAAAGAATGATTTAGAGCTGTGGAAATTTTTGGCTCATTCCTATAAAGTAAAAAATGTTTTAGAAATAGGATCAGGCACTGGAAGGGTCGGCATTTCTCTTTTAATGGATGGCTTTATATATTCTGGAGTTGAATTGTCGGTGATTTTTAATAGTTACTTTATAAAAAAAATCAATTCTTTGGGAATGAAGGCAAATGTTTATAATGAAAACTTTGAATCCTTTAATCTAAAAAAGAGATTTGATTTTATTTTATCGGCATTTAACACCTTTAATCACTGTTTGAGTAAAAAATCGTTTGCCAAGATGCTTATTAATATTTCAAAACATCTAGATATTAAAGGAAGATTTGTTTTTGAGCTATTTGTTCCGGATCCACTTGCTCTATACAGATCTCAATCATTAAAATTAGACTTAATGGAATATACCTGCCCTTCAACATATAAAAGCATCCAAATAAAAGAATCTATTAGCTATAACCACATTAATCACATAATTAACGTTAGGTGGTATTATTATCAATCAAACACACTAATAAATAAAATAAAGTTTAATATGAAAGCCTGGCACCCAGAAACAGTGATAAATATGATTGATAATTCTCCTTTTATTATTGAAAAAATTATTGGTGATTATGATGGTGGAGATTTTAACTCACAAAGTAAAAAACAAATATTTATATGCAAAAATGATTTTTAATTGTATAATACAACCATGTCTCTATCAGAAAGTTTTATTCAAATTGCACTGTTTTCCAAAAAACTACTAGCACGGTTTAGCGAAAAATATGACCTAACGCATCAACAGGTTGTTTTGCTACATAACATTCCTACTCTTGATGGAATTTCTATTTCTGAACTTTCAAATCGTCTCGGTGTTGACATCAGCACCCTTAGCAGAAACCTAAAAAAAATGGAAGAAAAAAAACTTACGACAAGAAGTAAATGTGTTAATGATAACAGGGTCTATAAAGTTTTTATCACAACAAAAGCTGAGGAAATTGTCAGTCTAGTCTTGAATGATTTTGATCTTTCAATGTCGAAAATATTAGACTCAATGCAGCTTTCTACTTCTTCTTCCTTTACTCAAAAAATTGAAAGTATTAGTTGGGAGCTTTACAAATTAACAAATGATAAAAAATAGTCTCTCCAAAATGCTGATCGATTGGTACGTTAAACAAAAAATATCTCTTCCCTGGAGGGACTTGAACCCTAATTTGTATAGAACGTGGATTTCTGAAATAATGCTTCAACAGAGCCAGGTTAAGACGGTTATTCCATACTTTAATAGCTGGTTCAAAAAATTTCCTGATATTACAAGTCTGGCTAATGCAACTATAGATGAAGTTTTAAAGTCCTGGGAAGGTCTTGGTTACTATAGAAGGGCTCATTATATACATAAAGCAAGTAAATTAATTATCAAGAAGCATAATGGAAAAATTCCTGATACATATGTTGAGCTTATTAAGGTTCCAGGAATAGGCGACTATACAGCCTCAGCAATACTTGGCATTGGACACAACCTCCCCTTCTTTGCCGTTGATGGAAATTTCATTAGAGTGTTTAGTAGGGTTTTTAAAATCAAGGGCTCTAAATCAAAACTTACAAAACAAATTAAAAAGAATCTTTCTCAAAGGGCAATAATTGATTTTGCTTCTTTTAATCAAGCTGTGATGGATTTAGGTAGAACCATTTGCAGACCAATTCCAGCTTGTAGCCTTTGTCCTATTTCTATTGAATGTTTGGCCCACAAACACTTACAAACGGATAAATACCCTCAAAAATCAATTAAAAAAAACAAACCTAACTATAATGTGGTTGTTGGTATAATTTATAAAAAAGATAATTTTATTATTACTCAGCGAAAGAATGAGGGCCTTCTTGGGGGTCTTTGGGAGCTTCCTGGTGGAAAGATTAAAAAGGGAGAAACCCGAGAAAATGCACTGATAAGAGAAATTAGAGAAGAGCTTAACATTACTATAGATATTAAAAAAAAACTTCCTGAGATTAGGCATGAGTATTCTCATTTTAAGGTTAAAATTTATCCTTATATTTGTTCTTATAATGGCGGAAAGGTTGCCCTTGTTGGGCCTGTTGCCTGGGGTTGGATGAATATGAATGAGGTGAAAACTAAAAGCTTTCCAAAGGCTACCCACAAAGTTTTTAATTTAATGGATAATGTTTCTTTATGATTTTTTTTAATTACATACGACTGATAGCTGGTGGCCTTGTGTTTGTTTTTTTTAGCATTCCAATGTTTGTTCTTTCTTTTGTAAAAAAAGATTGGATATATCCTCTCTCATCAATTGTTGGGAGGACTGTATTAAAGGTTTTGGGGGTTCGTTTGTGTGTTGAAGGCTCTTTTCCTTCAGGAGGACCATATATTATAATGTTTAACCATTCCTCTTTTATTGATGCTTTTATATTTCCGGCAATTGTAGAAGGCAAGTATACCGGAGTTACAGCCAAAGAAAACTTTCACATTCCTGTTTTTTCACAAATTCTAAGACGGTACAATATTATTCCGATTGATAGAAAAAACATTAAAACAGCAATTCGAAGCCTCAAAAAAGCTGAGAAATATTTAAATGAGGGTTTTCATTTAGGCTTGTTGCCTGAGGGGTCAAGATCTAAAAATGGATCTTTACGCCCTTTTAAAAAGGGCGGTTTTCACCTTGCTGTGCACTCTCAAAAATCTATTCTTCCAATTGGCATTAATGGGGCTTTTGAATATAAAGCTAAGCTATCATATAAACTTAGACCTGGAAAAGTGGTTGTAAAAATTGGCAATCCAATACCAATTAAAAAAGACGAAACAATTGAGGGCCTTCTAGGCAAAACATATGAGGCCATTCAAAAGCTACGCTAAAGTTTGTTTAGGTTTCTAAAATAAAGGCAAGGCAGCAGGATCGTTAGTGGTAGAAAAAAAAACGTTACTATATTAGGCAGGTATCCTAAAACTATCAAAATCAAAAACATAGGAACAAGCTGTAAGGTTTTTCCTTTTGTGAGTTGATATGATAAAGATAATGCTTCTACATTGTTGGCTGGTGACGCTCGATCAACAATAAAATAAGGAACAAAGAAAAACCTAAGTGATATATAAAGAAACATCAAGCTTGAAACTGACAAAAATAAAGTATCTATTACACTCAATGAGGTGGCAATTTTCTCAATCGAATCTATTGTGTTCTGTAAGCTGCCTAATGATAGGTTTAAAATGTTTTTATTATAGATTAACATAATAGTTGGAAAGAAAACTAACGCTCCAAAAACAGCAATTATAGCTATTGAAAACAGATAAGATAATAAAAAATCAAACTGCTTATAAATTTGTGATGGTTCGAAGCTATCTTTATCAATTATCTGCAGACAACATTTAATTATTCCTAACGATATGCCCGCTTGTAATAAAAATACAACTATATAAAAAACAACTGATCTAATGTTGTTTTGTGAAAAACCTTGTCCTATATTTAATAAAAGGAAGGCTGAAATTTGTGATATTAAAACACAAAACAATAAATTAAAATAATGTTTTTTAAGAATTTCAAGTGTCTTATTATAAATGACGGCCATCTTAATACAAGTAAATTACCCTGATTTGTTAATTTGAATAATATAATAAAATACTCAAAAGCCAACGGAACAGGAAATAGTTTTATAATTGTTCTTGAAAGGGGGTCTTCTGATGCTTTTTCTAAAACCTATATACAACAAATCTGTAATTATAAATCTAGTAATAGATATGATGGTTTTATTGTTGTCACCTTTCAAAACCAGCTATATCATCTAGACTATTATAATTGTGATGGTAGCTGGGAATCTCTTTGTATAAATGGATTAAGGTGCGTTGCTGCAATATTAAATAAAAAAAAACTGGTTGATAATAAATTCGTTTTATCAGCTGGCGATGGAATACACAAAGTCAACATAGAGGATTTAAACAATATAAGCGTTTCTATGCACAAACCTGTTTTTGTTCAAAAAAACATATTTGCTTTTGGATGTAAGGGTAATTTTATTAATTCTGGTGCTAAACACTTTGTAACTGAAAGTAGCACCCTTCTTCATAAAAATGTTTTAAATATAGGGAGAAAAATCAGACATTCTAAAGTTCACTTTCCGGAAGGTGTAAATGTTAATTTTTACAAGATAATAGAAAAAAATATTATAGAAATAATGACATATGAAAAAGGTATAGAAGATGTTGTGTTGTCCTGTGCCTCTGGTGCCGTTGCGGCCTGCTATGATGCCCATCAAAATGATTTAATAGAAAGCCCTTGCACGATTAAAGTTCTTGGTGGTGTGCTTTTTTGCAAGTTTAATGCAGATTGGAGCAACGTTTGGCTTTCTGGTCCAGTAGAAATTGAAGCAATAGATGTATATTATTGATTTTTTAAAGCTTAAATATTAATAAATTATCCATGTGTGTTTCTTAAATAAAAACTATAATCTTCAATGAAATTAATATTATGTCTTCTATAATTACTGTTGGATCAGTTGCGCTGGATAGCATAGAAACTCACAACAATAGCGTTCAGTCTATTGTTGGGGGCTCTGCAACATATTTTTCTATAGCCGCAAGTTTGTTTGCTTCTGTTAAGGTGGTGGGCATTGTAGGTGAAGACTTCCCTGAAAAAGGTATAAATATATTTAAAAACAATAATATTAATATTGACAATCTTGAGAGGGCCAAAGGAACAACTTTTAAGTGGTCATGTAAATATAATTCAGACTTCAGCCACAGAGAAACGCTTTCAACTAATTTGGGTGTGTTTGAAAGCTTTAACCCCTCTCAAATCATAGGAGAAGAAGAAAATGATATTCTATTTCTTGCCAATATACATCCTTCCCTTCAAAAACAAATCATCAATATTAGTAATAAAAAAAAGTTAATAGCCTGTGATACTATGAATCTTTGGATTGATAACAATTTAGATGATTTGCATGGTGTTTTATCTTATATAGATTTATTTTTTTTAAATGAAGAGGAGGCTTTTATGATGAGCAAATCTACCAGCCTAATTGATTGTTTTAAACACATCTCCATGCTAGGGCCAAACAATATTGTTATTAAATTGGGTGAGCGTGGGTGCGCTGTGTTTGAAAGTGGGAAAATTACAAAAATGTCGCCACACCCAGTAAAAACTGTGATAGACCCCACAGGGGCTGGAGATTGTTTTGCTGGCGGTGTTTTAGGATATATGGCCCATTCTAATTCTACCTTAATTGATGCCATTGATTACGGATCAGCTGTTGCTTCATGTGCCATAGAAGGGTTTGGTGTTGACAACCTGCTGTCTGTAACCGCTGAGGACATAGTGGGCCGCGTTAACAGCTTAAGGGAATAGATCGTGGATAAACCTTTATTTTCAGATTTAGAAATTGTTGACAACCAATACGGGCAAAGAGATTATGAGGTTAAAATTAACATTCCAGAGTTTAATTGTATCTGCCCAAGGACCTCATTGCCAGATTTTGCAACAATAAAAATTAAATATATTCCTAATAATTGGATTGTAGAGCTTAAATCTTTAAAACTATATATTGTAAAATACAGAACCATTGGTATCTTTCATGAAAACGTAACTAATAAAATTTTAGATGATTTTGTTAAGGCCGCTCAACCAAAAGTTATTGAAGTAGAGGGAATATTCAAAGCACGTGGTGGAATAGATACAACTGTACTGTGCCGTTGGCCTGAAAAATAAACCCTTTTATAGTCTTTTGAAAAAAACGTATATTACATTCCTTAAATTTGGAATTGTATTATGAAGGTGACAATAAAGTATACGAATAGAAAGCGAAAAAACAAGCATGGCTTTAAAAAAAGAATGTCGACTAAAAATGGTCGCGCCCTTCTTGCTAGACGAAGAAGAAAAGGAAGAAAAGTTATATCTGCCTAATTGAAATTTTCTATTTCATCAAAAGATTTTAAAAATATTTTTGCAAAGGGCCAATCGCTTAAAACTGGTGATTTGCTTTTTAAATATATAGAAAGTACTTCCCCTCAAATCGGGTTTGTTGTTTCTAGAAAATATGGAAATGCCATTCAACGAAACAAATTTAAAAGGCGTTGTCGGGAGATCTTTTATGAAAAAATCAAACAGGGCATGAAGTTGCAGGTAGTTATTATACCAAAGGACAAAAATATCGATTATTCTGAAATAAAAAAATCAATTAATTCTTTTCTTGGGGAATCTTCTCGTGTCTGAAAGTAAAAGATATTTGGTTGCGGGTTTATTAGTTTTTTTAATAATTTTATTAAATCCTCTCTATTATGAGCTAATTGGTTATAATAATTCTTATGATGATGAGCTGGCAGATCAGGCGTTGACCCTTCCCTCTGAAGATTTAAACAAAAAAAGTTTTCCGCTTAAAGAGCCGGCGGCCCTAGAGAACAAAACAACAAAATCTCAAATTAGCGCGATTTCTGATCAGAGCCTTGAAATCATAACGCCTTTGTATAGAGCCCTTTTATCAAATTCATCTGGGGGTAGTTTGGAGCTATTTTCTATTCTAGAACAAGATGGTTTAGGTCAAATGAAATACTTAGGTCAAATTGAGGACAGCGGTGAATACAACGAAGAAACACCTGTTCAATTAATTTTAAACAATGATGACAATCTAAGCTGCAAGCCCTGCATATATGACCCTGAGAATAACCTTTATTTCAACAAGGCTTTTCAGCTTCAAAGTGTTAGCATTAATGGCCGCCAGTCTCAAAATGATAGCAATCAAAAAATTACAATCAATCTAGAGTTAAATGACTCCGCCTCCGTAGTGTTCCGGTATGCCTTGGAAACAGGGCAGGCCATCATAAAAACAACTGCTTTTTATGGTAAAAACTATTTGATTAACCATAACTATGAGCTTGAGGGTTTAGAGTCAGCAGAGGTTGCCTGGATGGGCGGTCTTAGCCCTGTCGAAAAAAAGGAATACGATGACAACCCTAATACTCTAGTATATTATTCTCAAAGTGGCGATAGAGACTACACATCAGCTATCAATGAAAATGAGAAGCTCTCTAGGGTGGTTGTACAAGAAAAATATCCAATTGATTGGGTGGCCCTAAGAAATAAATATTTTATTACATCCTTAATTAGCCGGTCTCATGCTGACTATATTGTTTATAGTGGTGAAAATGTTGATTATGCCAATAGATCTTTTACTCCTATGTTTAATTTTGGCCTGGGCTACAAAAACCCTTCGAACATACAAACTAGTATGTATATAGGGCCCCTTGAAATAGACCAGGTTAACAAATCTAATGCCTCTCTAAGTACAGCAATGGACTTTGGTTGGGGGCCAATGAAATATATTGGAATGGCAATTCTTTATTTTGTTAAAAAAATACATCATCTTTTTGGTTTGAACTATGGTTTAGTTTTGATTTTGTTTGCATGTTTAATGCGCTTAATTACTGGCCCGCTTACAAAAAAAAGTTTTCAGTCTACCCAAAAGATGCAATTATTGCAGCCTGAAATTAAAAAGTTGCAAGAAAAATATAAAAAAGACTCTGCAAGAATGCAAAAAGAAACAATGGCTTTGTATCAAAAGCACGGAGCAAACCCTTTAGGAGGTTGCCTTCCTATGCTAATTCAAATGCCCGTTTTGATTTCTCTGTTTCAGGTTTTTAGGTATACTATAGAATTTAGAAATGAGCCTTTTTTTCTTTGGATTTCTGATTTATCACAACCTGATGTTGTGTTTAATCTGCCTTTTTATATTCCTCTGTATGGAGATGGGGTTGCAATTCTTCCTCTTGTAATGGGGGCCTCTTTAATTATGACCATGAAAATTTCTTCAGCTACAATGGACCCCGCACAAAAACCTATGATGTATATTATGAATATATTTTTTATTGTTTTGTTTAACACTTTTCCATCAGGCTTAAACCTTTACTACACAACATACAATTTTCTAAATTACTTTCAACAGAAAAAAATAAAACAAAATTCTTTTTCAAAAAAATAAAATGAACAATGTTTGCTATCAAACAAGATATAATTATTGCACAGGCAACACCTCAAGGCAGATCAGCTCTAGCCTTAATTAGAGTTAGTGGACAAAATCTTGCAGATTTAATTTTTAAAATCACTAAAAGAAAAAGGCTTGTTCCAAGATATTCAACACTGGTTGATGTTTACTGCCCAAATACAAATCAAATTATAGACAGCTGTTTAGTTGTTTACTTTAAGGGCCCCTATAGTTTTACGGGCGAAGACATGTTAGAGATTACTTGCCACGGCAGTCCCTCCATTGCAAGGAAAATATTACAGGCCTTAATAAATTTTAATGCGAGGCTGGCCAAAAAAGGCGAGTTTTCTTTCAGGTCTTTTATAAATAAAAAAATTGATCTTGTTCAGGCAGAGTCAATTAATGAACTAATTAAGTCTAACTCGCCACTTGAAATAGAATCTTCGCTTAAAAACATAAGCGGTCGGCTTTCAAACAAAATAGGATATATAAAAAAATCACTAATTAACCTTCTTATGATTATCGAACATGAATTAGATTTTAATGATAATGAAATCAATGAGACATCAATCAATCAAGTTATAAAAATAATTGATGAAAATATTCATTTGTTGGTAGAGGTAGAAAAAAATACAAGCCTAGTTCAAAAAACTAAGGGAGGATTGCGCGTTGTTCTCTTTGGAAGGCCAAATGTAGGGAAATCTCAACTTTTTAATTACATCTTAGACAAGGAACGCTCTATTGTTTCTGATGTTGCGGGCACAACTAGAGACTACAACGAGCAATACCTTGAAATAAACCATACAGAGGTATGTTTAATTGATACTGCTGGATATTTTCAAACAAAAAACCCTTTAGACTTGCAGGGGGTAAACAAAACATTAGAGCAGATAGAATGCGCTGATCTTATAGTTGTGGTAGATGACAAAAAACCAACTCGACCTTCTTTTATAAAGCCTCAAACTCCTTCAATTCTTGTTACAAACAAATCTGATCTTAAGGGCGCCTTGGATGACAATGATTCAATACACACTTCAGCTTTAACAGGGAGCGGTGTTGACAGTTTATTAACAAGGTTATCAACAGATCTTGCAGCGCTTCAAGGTAATATTCCAAAGCAAAGTTTAATTCTTACAAGCGCAAGACAAGTACAAGTTGTTTCCTTTGTATTAAAAGATTTAAAACATATAAAAAGTGAGTTAAAGTCCAACGTTCAAATGGACATAATAGCCTCTTTATCGCGATCGGCAATCAATCAACTAGAAGAGCTTTCTGGAAAAATATATTCTGAAGAAGTTATTTCAAATATATTTAATGACTTTTGTGTAGGTAAATAGTGGGGCCTATTGTTATTGCTGGCGGTGGACATGCTGGTGTTGAAGCTGCGCTAATTATTTCCAAAATGGGTATAAAGGTTAAGCTTATATCAATTGATATAGATGCTATCGCTCGCATGTCTTGTAATCCGGCTATTGGAGGTCTTGCAAAAGGACATCTAGTGAGAGAAATTGATGCACTTGGAGGAATTATGGGAAGGGCTGCTGACCTTAATACCCTGCAGCACAAAACACTAAACAAGTCTAAAGGAAGGGCGGTTTGGAGCCCCAGGGCTCAGGTTGACAAAACGACCTATTCCTCTTTTGTTTTGAATGCTGTTAAATCTAATAAAAACATTGATTTAATCGCTGGTGAGGTTACTTCTTTTAAAACAAAATCTGGAAAAATTCTCACCGCTATTCTTTCTTCTGGAGAGTCGGTTCCGTGTTCCTCCTTAATAATTACATCGGGTACTTTTTTAAGAGGTAAAATACATATCGGCTCTAAATCCTTTCCAGCTGGAAGGTTTGGTGAAAAGCCAGCAAAAGGGCTAACAGAGTGTCTTGAAAATCATGGCTTTGAATCTGGCCGCTTAAAAACAGGCACTCCCCCCCGAATCCTGTCCGGTTCTGTTGATTGGTCTTTATGCGAAGAGTCTTTGGGAGACTTTGAGCCTAGCCCTTTTTCTATTGAAACTCAGAGGCCTTACAAGCCTAAGAACATTCCCTGTTATATTGCCTATACTAATACAAGCTCTCACGATCTAATTCGAGAAAACATTATGTCTTCAGCTATGTATTCAGGCAAAATTTCAGCTGTAGGCCCAAGATATTGCCCTAGCATTGAAGATAAAATTTCTAGATTTTCAGATAGAGATAGGCATCAACTGTTTCTTGAGCCTGAGTGGCTTGATAGCGATCAAATATATATAAATGGGTTTTCAACGAGCCTATCAGAAAAAGTTCAACTTGCTGCTTTACAAAAAATAAAAGGCCTTGAAAACTGTAAACTTATCAGGCCTGGATATGCAATAGAATACGACTACATCCCATCAAGACAACTTAAAGCAACCCTTGAGACCAAAAGCATTAAAGGCCTTTTTCTTGCGGGACAAATAAATGGCACCTCAGGATATGAAGAGGCTGCCGCACAAGGCCTTATTGCCGGAATTAATGCTGCTTCACGTACAATAAAATCTAGCCCTTTAGTTTTAAGCAGAACAGAGTCTTATATTGGAGTTCTTATTGATGATCTAATAACCAAACATATAAACGAGCCCTATAGAATGTTCACTTCAAGTGCAGAACACCGTTTATACCTAAGGCCTGACAATGTTTATAAAAGACTTGCGAAACATGCACTTAAAGCAAACCTCTACTCCCAATTCAGGAGCACCTGTGTTAGAAGGGGTCTTAACGAAGAGGGTTTGCTTGGGCAGAAAATCAGCAATAGATCAAACAAGCTAATTAAACACCCAAATAACACCATCCATGATGTTCTTGGAAAAAAACATTCTTCTGCGTATCAAAAAGAGTCGCTGTTTAACGTTGAAACTGATATTAAGTATGAAGGATATGTTAATATTGAAAGGGAAAGAATAAAAAAACTATCCAAACTTGAAAACACAAAAATTCCAAACAACATAAACTACCTAACAATACAAAACCTTTCCACAGAATCAAAAGAAAAGCTTATGCTGGTTAAGCCGGAAACGCTTGGCCAGGCATCAAGAATCGCGGGAGTAAGAAGCTCCGACATAATGCTTGTCGCCTTTTCTTTAAAAAAATAGTTTCACATGAAACACACAAATCCTTTTATAGAAGACACCAATAAAATTATACAAAAGATATTTAAAAAAAAAATAAGTTTAATTTCTAACGTTTCAAGTGTTTTTTTGTCTACTTTTGCCTCACAAATAAAAAGTAAAACTATAATTTTTTTAGATCTGGGAACAATTATTGAAGTGCTTGTTGAGGGCACCGACCTTTGGATGAACCGAGGCGTTGCTTTTATTCTGAAAGAAAAAAGCCTTATAAAGACAAATAGAGGGCCAGAGGGCTTTAGGAATAAATTTAAAATAATTAACGATGCTTCGGAAATTATGATCTCTTCAAACGCTAAGGTGGGGGTGGTTTTTTGTGAACAAGGTGCAGAGCTAGAGGCTAGATTTGAGAGCAAAAAAGAACCATACAGCACTTCAAGGGTTTCACATGAAACCGTAATAGACTTTCTAAAACAAGAAAACTATAAACAGGTAGACAAGGTTAAAGACAGAGGTGAGTTTACAATCAGGGGTGGAATAGTTGATCTTTTTGATCCAACAAAAACAAAACCAACAAGAATAAGCTTCTTTAACGAAAAGCCCACAATCAGCCACTTTGACATCTTAACGCAAACCTCCACAGAAACATCTAACATAAAAAATATATACCCAAATAAGAACAGCAAGAAAATATCTCTTTTAGACAAAGTTAAAAACCTTGATTATGAAAAGTTTGAATATAAAAACAACACCTTACAGGCTGTTGAGAAGAGTGTTGACAAGTCTGCCGATTTTGAGTGGAGCCCAAGCACCCTTAATGACTATATAATCAATAGAAACAAATACATACAAGTGTTGAACGTCAGCGATCTTCCGGCCCCTGTTCTTACCAAAAACTCAATAGCCCTTGTTTCTGTTGAAGTAAAAAACAAGAAAAACAAAACATCAATAGCAAACTTTGACCTGTCTAAAATTAATCAAGGGGATTTTGTTTGTCATGAAAACTATGGGGTTGGTTTATACAGAGGTATAAGCCAAAAGGATATCCAAAAGGGTGAAGTGTTGGTGTTGGAGTACAGCAACAAAAACCATATTTACATAAACATAAAAAAAATAGGTGTTTTGCACTATTTTTCAAAAGCTGGAAGCGATACAAGGCTTGATGATATTAACAAGCCCAAAACATGGAGAAGAAAAAAATCTTTAGCTGAAAAAAACGCCCAATTCTTTGTTGGTAATGTTGTTGATAATTTTATATCAAGGTCAAAAATTCAGAAAAACAAAAGACCTGTAGATGAAGCCTATATTGATTCTTTTGTTTCTTCTTTTCTTTACACAGACACACCGGATCAAGCCTCTGCATGGAAACAAATAAAACAAGACCTTTTATCTTATAAAATAATGGATAGGCTTATTTGTGGCGATGTGGGTTTTGGAAAAACAGAGCTTGCAATTAGGGCGGCTTTTTGTGTTGTGTCCTCTGGCGAACAGGCTGTTGTTTTGGCGCCAACAACACTGTTAGCCAACCAACTAAAAACCTCTTTTAAGAACCGTCTTTCCCCTTTTGGTGTTAATGTTGATATGGTTTCGAGGTTAAAGAAGCCTTCAGAGGTTAGTCATATCTATAAATCCTTCTCAAACAAACAAATTGATGTTTTAATTGGCACGCATAAACTAATTAACTTTAATTTTGAAATTAACAGTGTAGGGCTGGTTGTTGTTGATGAAGAGCATAGGTTTGGGGTCAAACAAAAGGATTCTTTAAAAATAAAATTTAAAGGTTCTGATTTTTTAATGCTCTCTGCCACCCCTATCCCGCGATCCTTATATCTTGGCCTAAATAATATTTATCAAATTTCAGTTTTAGCAACACCGCCCCGTCTTCGAAAGCCCATTGATACACAAGTTGTTTTTTATGATAAAACCTTAATTGAAAAGACTGTCAATTTTGAGCTAAAAAGAGGAGGTCAAACGTACATTGTATACAACTCAACTAAAAACATTGAATCTTTTTCTAAAAAATTTTTTTTTAACTTCAACCCTTACGTTGACTACATACACGGGAGAATGAATCCACAAAAAATAAAAGAAAAAATGAACTCTTTCTCAAACAAAAAAATTAATGTCCTTTTTACAACCTCAATAATAGAGTCTGGTATTGATGTCGCGACAGCCAACACTATTATAGTTATAAATTCTCAAAACTTTGGCCTTTCTCAGCTATATCAAATTCGCGGACGCGTTGGAAGGTCCGAGGTTCAAGCTTTTGCCTTAATGGTTGTTCCTAAAAAGGTTGATTTAAACTCAAAGGCAATTAAGCGATTAAAGTCTATAGAAATAAACAACTCCCTGGGGGTTGGTTATAATATTTCAAAAAACGACCTGGAAATAAGAGGCCCAGGGTCCATTTTGGGACACAAACAAAGCGGAAAAGGTTTTGTTTCTTGTGGCTTAGAAATGTATTCTAAATTAATAAGCAACTTTGTTGAGTTAAAGCTTGATGAAACACCAAAGAAAAAAACTTTTGTTGATTTGTTTTCAAGTGCAGGAATTACCTCTCAATATATTGAAAATGAAGATGACCGCCTTTTCTATTACCGCGCTTTTTCTTTTTGTTTAACTTTGAAGGGTTTGTTTGATGTTGTAAAAGAGCTTGAAGACAGATATGGGCCTTTAAATAAAAACGCTTCCAGGCTGGTTCTTGAAAATGAGCTTAGAATTCTTTGCAACAATGGGCCTATTAAAGAGTTAAAAACAAATAAAAGAGGTGAGGTCTTGGTAAAAACACATAACAATATTGATGTTAATTGGGAAAAATTAAGCGCAGAGCGCGCTTATGAAAAAACTTTTATTTCCAACAAGCCTTCAGAAGGCCTCTGCTTTTCTTTGTTAAACATTAATTTAAACAAAGATCAAGATTTTAAATATTTAAAATCTTTTATAAATTATATTAATGAATTTAAGTAGCTTATTATTTTTTATGTTTTCCTTTCTCCTTTCAGGGGATGCTATATTTTATATTAAAGATTCTCTCTTTACCACAAACAACCTTTTTGATAAGTTTTCCCAAAGAGACTGGGAGGGACAAAGTTATACACAAAAAACTAAAGTTTTAGACCAATATATAAACCAAGAGCTTGCATTGATTGAGGCCAGCCAAATAGGTTTAGCCAAGGACCCTTATATTAATGTAAAAACAAAAAAGAGAAAAGAAGAGCAAATGGTTCGCTTTGGATTTGAATGGTTTTCTTGTTTTCCCTCTCTTTCCAACAAAGACCTCTCTTTTGGTCAAGATAAAATTGTTAAAGAATATAAAATAAAACTAATACTTATAAGCCACAAAAATTCAACTAGCAGAGGAAAATCAAAAAGAACAAAACAGGAGGCCTTGCTTTTAGCACAGTCTATTTCAAAAAACTCAACTTCTTTAAAGGCTTTTGATAGTTTGATGGTTCTGTTTTCTGAAGATCCCTCTTTAAAAAAAAATAAGGGCTACCTTGGATGGTATGGCTGGGGATCTCTTATGAAGCAATTTGATGATAAAATTTTTATACAAAACAAAGGGGAAACAACCAAGCCAATTGACACCTCGGTTGGTTATGTTGTTTTGTTTTTAGAAAAAGAGAGGGCCTCTCGTTATGCCTCTTTAAACAAAAAACAGCTTAAAGATGTAGTTGTTGATGCCTCAATAAGAAGGCTGCCCGTAGAAACCAAAAGAACCTTATATGAGGTTTTTAAAAAGAAAACTTTAGATTCATTAAATGTTAAGTATAATTATTCTTATTTAAAAAAAATAATTAAGCACTATCAACATGAAAACAATAAAAGAAAGGTTTCCGGACAATACAAAACTGATGTGGTGGTTGCCCTTGAAGATTTTAATAATATAGGTGTTGTTTGTACTGTTTCAGGGGAAGGCTATGGGTTGAAATGGTTTTTAAATAAATTTAAAAACATTCCTTTTTCAAAAAGGCCAAAGCTTGACAATATAGAAGCTGTTATTGCTTCTCTAGATGATGTTATTCTAAGGTCTGTTGTTGTTGACCTTTTTAATAAAAACCTTTTGTTTAACAATTATGTTTATAGTTTGAGGAACAACGAATCTATTACAAGTTTATTATTTAATGAATATTATAAATATATAATTAGCACCGCTAAAAGCCCGGACTCTACAGATGTTGTTGGATATTATAACAACAACAAAACTTCAAAGTATTTAGTAGAACCCTCTATTACCTTAAGAGAAATTAAAGTTTCCACGGTTTCTCTGGCTGACAGCCTTTATAGTTTAATAAAAAAGGGAGTTCCTTTTGAAGCTGTAGCTGCCGATTTTAGCCTAACAAATCCAGGCGAGGGTGGCCTTGTTGGTCCTATTGAAGAATCTTCTTTTAAAAACTATTATAATATGACAAAAAACTTAAATGCAAAAGAGGTTTCAGGGATTTATAACAACAACGATAACACATATTCTTTTGTTTATCTTTTAGAAAAAAAAGACTCTTCTTTTAAACCTTTAAATTTAGTTTATAAAAAAATAGAGTCTTTGTTGAAAAAAGAATATCAAGATGAAGCAAAATCAAACTCCCTTTTTAATCTTCCTATAAAGCACAACGTTAAAAGGTGTAGTTTTTTAAATTATAAATATTTAGAAGAACATTCACAGCCTGATTCCTCTACTTTTAATGGATACTATTATTCTAACAACAACCATGAATATATTATAAAAGAAACTCTTGTAGACAGTGTTTCCTATGATTTTGTTTTAAAGAAAAATTATAAAGGGTTTTGGGTTTATATTTTAGGTGATAGTATAATAAAGTCTCAACCTTCAAATGTTGTTGCAAATTTAAAACCAAACATCAACAAACATCTTTTTATAACGAATGAATAGTTTTTTTTATTTTTTATTTTTTTATATTTTTTGTTCTTTTTCTTATAACAATGAAGTTTTGAGAGATCAGGTGGAGGTTGTTGTTGGTGGTAATATTGTTTTAAAGAGTGATATAGATTTTGAATTAAATTTTTACAAAAATCAAAACAACTTGTCTTTTGAGGAAGAAAAAACCTTAAGAGATGAGTTGATAAAAGAAAGAATAAAAAATTTAGTTTTAGTGGAATGTGCTCAAAAAGACACAAATATAATTGTTGATTATTTGATGGTTGAGGAGTCTTTAGATAGGCAAATTCAACAGTCTGTTTTTCAAGCGGGTTCTGAAGAAATTCTTGTCAATGAATTAGGAATGTCCATACAGGAAATAAAGAATAAATATAGGCCTGATATGGAAAAAAAAATACTAATAGAACAATACAGTCTTCTCCTTCTTTCTGGGGTCAACATAACAAGGAAAGAGGTTGAGCTTTTCTATAATACAAATTTAAATTTATTTTCTTCTATTCCTCCTTCTTATGATTTTTCTGTTATTGAGCTCTCTGCTGAGTTGGGCCCACAAAAAAAGAATAAAATTGTTGGTTTTTTAGAGACTTTGAAAGACAGTATTAATAATAAGGATGATTTTGTTTTTTTTGCAAAAAAATATAGTGAAGACCCAACAGCAAAAACAAATGGTGGTTTTTTAGGTTTTACAAAAAAAGGTACTTTTGTTGAAGCTTTTGAAAAAACGGCTTACTCTTTAGAGATAGGGGAGGTTGGGGGTCCTGTAGAAACATTGTTTGGCATTCATTTAATTTACCTGGATGACAGGGTGGGTGAAAAAATTAAGCCTTATCATATTTTAAAAAGAACCACACCTGGTGATGAAGATTATTTATTAACGTCTAGTGTTGCAGATTCTTTGGTTTTTTTGACAAAAAACGATCCTGGAATGTTTGACTCTTTAGCGGTTAATTATAAAAAAAGAGGTTCTTTAAATTCTGGAGTTTATTTTGATATTTCTCTAGAAAATATTCCTCAAGTTTTTATTTCCTCAATACAACAAAAAGAAGAAGGGGAGGTTTTTAAAATAAAAACTGATTCTGGTTTTTATTTAATTTTAATTAACAAAAAACAAAGTTCTTTTGTTCCTAATTTAGATAATGCTTGGGTGCAAATAAAAAACATGGCTTTAGCAGAAAAAAAACAATTATTTTTAAACAATTGGGTTTTAAAAAAACAAGATGATATTAATATTAAATACTTTAATAACAATTATTAACAGTATTATAAACATAAAGAACTACTTTAGGTTTTAATATTAACTTATTGTTATAGTTGTTGTTTTTTTTTGTTTAAAAATTTTTACTAACAAAATAAACAGCTATAAAAATATTAACTATAAAATACTTAATTATTTATTATTTGTTAATAGTAATTATTTAAAAATATTAACTATAAAATACTTAATTATTTATTATTTGTTAATAGTAACTTTTAATATATTAGATCGATTGTTTTCTTATTATTATAACTTATAAAATGAATTTTAACTTAAAAACTTCTTCTCTATCTAAAGCGCTTTATGTGGCTAAAAAGGTTGTCCCCTTTAGGTCTACTCTTCCAATATTAGATTGTGTGTTATTAGAAATGCATAATAATACTTTATCTTTAAAAGCTACAGATTTAGAACAGTTTGTAGAAATTAATATTCATGCAGAATTTAACGGGTCTTTAGAAACAGCTTTACCTTTCAACAAGTTGTTTGATATAATTACAGCTATAAAAGAAGAAACTATAAATTTAAATGTTAAGGAAAGTGGAGGTCTGGAAATTTCAACACAAAACGGAAAGTATACATTAATGGGCCAAAACCCAGAAAACTTTCCACAAGCACCATCAATTGAAGAAACAAGAAAACTTGATATTTCATTGGAAGATTTTGAAGGTATAACTAAAAATGCAAGCTTTGCTGTAAGTAGAGATGAATTAAAACCAGCATTAAGTGGTATTTTGTTTAGCTTTTATAATAAAGAGTTTATATGTGTAGCTACTGATGGTCATAAATTGGTTAAAATAAAAAACAAAACAAATGAAAATGATAATCAAATAATAATTCCTATAAAGTTTTTTAATATAATAGAGTCTTATACTTTAGACACTAAAAGAAAAACAGAAACATTAATAAGTAAAAACCATTTAAGCTTTAAAACTGACAATACAATTATTACAACAAGGTTAATTTCTGAGCAATATCCAGATTACGAAAGTGTTATACCAAAAGATAATAATAAAAGATTAATTGTAAAAACAGAAGATTTGTTGGGTGCCGTTAAAAGAACTTCCGTTTTATCAAACAAAACCACAAAACAAATAACTTTAAAAACACAGGAAGACAGGATTGTTGTGTCAACAGAAGACCAAGAGAGCATATCCTCTGGATCTGAAACAATACAATGTGAATACAATGAAGAAGAAATTGTTATTGCTTTTAATTCAAATTATTTAAAAGAGGTTTTATCTCATATTAAAACAGATAAAGTTACAATTTTATTAAAAAACTCACTTAGTGCTTCAATTTTTTTACCAGGAAAAGATTTAAATATTACAAATTCATCAAAAACAACACTATTAATGCCTATAAGAATAAACACACATGATGTTTAAATCTATTCAAGAAAGTATAGATAGATATATTGAAAAACAACAACTAACAGAAGTACTAATAAAAGAAGCAATATTAAAAGAAATTTATTTTTTTTTAAAAAAAACGAAACAAAACCAAATTTTAAATATTTCAATAAAAGGAAAAGCTGCTTTTATAAAAACAGCATCATCTGAATTAAAACAGGAAATATTGCTAAATAAAAAAAATATTTTAAAAAACTTAAAAAGTAAAAAAATAGATTTAATAAATATAAAATGAGCAAAGAAAAACAATCATATAAAGCAGATAAAATAACAGTTTTAAAAGGGTTAGAGGCTGTTAGAAAGAGACCTGCTATGTATATTGGAGATGTGGGAAAAAAAGGACTTCATCATTTAGTTTGGGAGGTGGTTGACAACTCTATTGATGAGGCAATGGCTGGCTATTGTTCAGAAATAATAGTTTCAATTAATATTAATGGATCTATAACTGTTGAAGATAATGGAAGAGGTATACCTGTTGATATTCATAAAGAAGAAGGAAAATCTGGACTAGAGTTGGTTATGACTGTGCTTCATGCCGGAGGTAAGTTTGATAAAGATTCATATAAGGTGTCTGGCGGCCTCCATGGAGTTGGGGTATCTGTTGTAAATGCTTTATCACAAAAATGTCAAGCAGAGGTTCATAGAGGGGGCTCATATTATACACAAGAATATGAAATTGGAATTGCAAAAACAAAAGTAATAAAACAAGGGTCTTCATCTAAAACAGGCACAAAAGTAACTTTTTTACCGGACAAATCTATTTTTATTGAAAACACATATGAAGAAGAAATAATAAATGACAGGCTTAGAGAGCTTGCCTACCTCAATAAAGGTATAAAAATAATTTTAAAAAACAACCACAATGAAAACAAAACTGTACATTTTTATGAAGGTGGGTTAGCTGAATTTGTTAAACACCTTGATAAAAAAAAACAAAGTCTATTTTCTGATCCAATATATATTCAAAAAGAGAAAGAAGGTGTTCCTGTTGATCTTGCTTTGTGGTATAATGATACGTACACTGAAAACGTTTTAAGTTATGTAAATAACATAAATACCATTGAAGGGGGAACACACCTTGCTGGTTTTAAAACAGCGCTCACGCGATCGTTAAACAAATATGCAAGTAAAAATAATATTTTTAAACAAAAGAAAGACACAAACTTTTCATTAAGTGGTGAGGATGTAAGAGAAGGTTTAACGGCTGTTTTGTCTATAAAGGTTGCTGAGCCTCAATTTGAGGGACAAACTAAAACAAAACTAGGAAATGGAGAAATAAAAGGAATTTGCGATTCCATTGTAATGGAGTCGCTGTCAGATTTTTTAGAACAAAACCCAGAAACGGCAAAAAAGATACTATTAAAAGCGGAGTCTGCAGCTAGAGCGAGAGAAGCTGCAAAAAAAGCAAGGGAGCTGGTAAGAAGAAAAACAGCCCTTGACATTTCTGCTTTACCTGGAAAACTTGCAGATTGTTCAGAAAAAGATCCAGCACAAAGCGAGCTATATTTAGTTGAGGGAGATTCTGCAGGGGGAAGCGCAAAAACAGGAAGAGACAGAAGATTTCAAGCAATTTTACCTTTAAGGGGTAAGGTAATAAATGCACAAAAAGCAAGAATAGACAAACTACTCTCTAACAATGAAATTCAAACAATAATTACTGCGCTAGGTGCGGGTTTTGGTTCATCTGAAGAAGAAGAAACCTCAGCAGGGGATTTTGATTTAGAAAAACTAAGGTATCACAAAATTATAATAATGACAGATGCTGATGTTGATGGAAGCCACATAAGAACTCTACTTTTAACCTTTTTTTATAACAAAATGCCGGAACTTATAAATAAAGGACATATTTATATTGCCCAACCCCCCCTTTACAAAATTTCAAAAAAAACTAAAATTTGGTATGCTTTTACAGATGAAGAAAAAGATAGAATAGTGAACGAAATAAAAGGGGAAAATCAAAAAATTGACATATCTCGATATAAAGGTCTGGGTGAGATGAACGCAGATCAATTATGGGAAACAACTATGGACCCAGAAAAAAGAACCCTCCTAAAGGTAAACATAGATGAATTTGATAAAACTTTAACAAAAGAGCTTTTTCAAGATCTTATGGGAGATGAGGTTGAACCTAGAAGGGAATTTATAGAAAAAAACGCACAATATGCGACAAACATAGACACATAACATATTATGAAAGACTACAAAGAAGGACAAATACAAGGAAGAGAGTTAAAACAAGAAATGCGGGAGTCGTATATAAACTATTCGATGTCCGTTATTGTAAGTAGAGCCCTTCCTGATGTAAGAGATGGATTAAAACCTGTACACAGAAGGGTTTTATATGGAGCTTCAGACCTCGGTGCTGTTTGGAATAGAGGGTATAAAAAATGTGCAAGAATTGTTGGGGAAGTTATGGGAAAATATCATCCTCACGGAGACTCTTCAATCTATGATTCTTTGGTTCGGATGGCGCAGGAGTGGTCTTTAAGATATCCACTAATTGATGGACAAGGAAACTTTGGATCAATAGATGGAGACAATGCGGCGGCAATGAGATATACAGAGGCAAAAATGAGCAAAACAGCCTCAGAAATGTTAAAAGACATAGAAAAAGAAACAATTAGTTTTAACCCAAACTTCGATGATACTTTATATGAACCTTCAGTCCTTCCAACAAAAATTCCAAACTTGTTGATGAACGGTTCAGAGGGTATAGCTGTTGGTATGGCAACAAAAATACCTCCCCACAATCTTAATGAACTAACAGATTCTCTTTTGGCACTTTTAGAACAACCAGAAATTTCAATAGATGATATTATTGAAAAACATCTTAAGGGTCCAGATTTTCCAACAGGTGGTTATATAATGGGCACAGATGGAATTAAAAGTGCATATAAAACCGGAAGAGGAAGAATTGTAATGAGAGGTAGGGCTGAGGTAGAAGAAAATGAAAACGGAAAACAAAGAATTATTGTCAACGAAATACCATACCAGGTAAACAAGGCAAACTTAATTGAAAAAATTGCCCACCTTGTGAAAGATAAAAAACTTGAAGGTATATCAGACTTAAGAGATGAATCCTCTAAAGGAGAAATAAGAATAGTAATAGAGTGTAAAAGAGACACTATTCCTGAAATATTACTTAATAATCTTTATAAACAAACACAACTGCAAGACTCTTTTGGGGTAATTCTTCTTGCCTTGGTTGATGGCGTTCCAAAGGTAATGAATGTAAAAGAAGCGTTGTCAGAGTTTTTGATTTTTAGAAGAGAAGTTATAATTAAAAGAACAAAGTTTGATTTAAAAGCAGCAGAAAATAGAGCACACATTGTTGAAGGGTTAAAAATAGCACAAGAAAATATAGATGCAATCATTGCCCTTATAAAAAAATCTCAAGACCCAAAAGAAGCTCAAAGCAAACTAATGTCAGCATACTCATTATCAGAAAAACAATCTAAAGCCATTTTGGAAATGAGACTTCAAAAATTAACATCCCTAGAGGTTAACAAGCTCATTGAAGAGTATAAAGCGCTACAAAAGCAATTAGAGGAATATAATAAAATTTTAAATAACCATGAGTTGCAAAGCGATATAATAAAAGAAGAGCTTGATGAAGTTAAAGAACAGTATGGAGACAAAAGACAAACAGAAATAATACCTTTTAGTGGAGACCTTTCAATTGAAGATATGATACCAGATGAAGAAATGGTGTTGACAATTTCTCACAATGGGTATATAAAAAGACTTCCTTCTGACACCTGGAGAACCCAAAGACGGGGTGGAAGGGGAATGAAGGGGGCCCAAACAAAAGACAATGATTTCATTGAACATTTATTTGTAACAACCAACCATAGCACTATGTTGTTTTTTACAGATCAAGGAAAGTGTTATTGGTTAAAAGTACACCAAATCCCACAAACCTCTAGAATTTCACAAGGTCGAGCAATTGTTAATTTAATTGGGTGTGACTCAGGAGAAAAAGTAGAAGCTTTTGTTTCAGTAAAAGAATTTAATGATGAAGATTATATAGTGATGTGTACAAAAAATGGCCTGCTTAAAAGATCTAAGCTTTCACTTTATAGCAAGCCAAGAAAAGGCGGGATTTATGCCATACAAATCAAAGAAAATGATCAGCTGATTTTTGCAAAACTTACACACGGGAACCAAGATATTATTCTAGCAACATCAGGAGGAAAAGCTATTAGGTTTAATGAAAACCAAGCGAGACCTACGGGCAGAAAAACACAAGGAGTAACAGGCATAAGAATGAGCTTTCAAAATGATATTGTTATTGGTATGTTGGTTGTTAAAAGAGAGGGCCAAGTAATGGTCGCCACCAATAAAGGCTACGGAAAAAGAAGTAATTTAGAGGCTTACAGGCAGCAGAAACGAGGAGGTAAAGGTGTTTACACATTAAAAACATCTGAAAAAGTTGGACAAATAGTATCAATTATGGAGGTTGTTGATGAAGATGATATAATGATTATTACTACAAAAGGTATAATGATTAGACAGAGCGTTTCTGCAATTAGAACCATAGGAAGAAATACCCAGGGGGTAAGGCTTATAAAAATGGACGATGATTCATTTATAGCATCTATAACGAAAATTGTAAAAGAAGAGGATGCTGAGGGTTTTGATGTAGAAGAAGAGATCTCCAACAATGATCCTTCAAACGGTTAAAAAAAACTTTCAAGAAATTTCAAGAAACATTCAGGACTTAAAAATAAAAACACCTCAACCTATAACCATAATAGGCGTTACAAAACACCACACCATCCAACATATAAAAGCAGCCCAGACAGCAGGAATAAAAAATATAGGTGAAAGCAGGGTTCAAGAGGCTGACAAAAAACTTAATATTATTAAAAGTGAAAAAAAAACAAAGTTGCATCTAATCGGGCATCTGCAGTCNAATAAAACAAAGAAAGCAGTATCCCTTTTTGATGTTATCCAAACGGTTGATAGTATAAGATTAGCAAAAAAAATAAACAAAGAATCAATAAAAATAAATAAAAAACAAAAAGTGTTTTTACAAATAAACATATCAAAAGACCCAAAAAAATATGGATTTTTTGACAAAGAGGTTCTTACAGAGTGTTTTGACCTTCAAAAATTATCCAACATACAGGTTTTAGGCTTAATGACAATTACAGCAAACCGCTTAGAGCAGAAAGAACTAGGGAAGTGTTATGAAAAAATGAGAATGCTTAGAAGAAAACTTAAATCAGAAGGGTTGGATTTGTGCCAAAGTTTATCAATGGGCATGTCTAGGGATTATTTATACGCAATTAAAGAGGGAGCCACACATGTAAGAATTGGAACGCGGCTGTTTGGAGAAAGGCCAAAGTGATACTATGTACTCAAGAGGCACGCTCTATTATTAACGGTTGTGATGTGGTTTACAAACCAAACCATGTAGAAAAGTTTGTTGAAAAGATTGCCTCCAGCAAGCCCAAGGAAGTAACAATTTACGATATAACAAACACAGAAGAACAAAAGCATTTATCAAAAATTTATGTTAATGATCATGTTAATAGAACAGGATCAAACCCTTTAGTAGGAAAACAAAAGTATTTTGACATAGATTTTATTGATATAAAAAAAACATACAAACCTCACTCTGGTGGTATTATTACTTTTTGTTGCGGCAAGAAGCTCAACAAGGAGCTTCCTTTTCCCTCTCACTATCTGTGCCACATTTCTATTATTTGCAAAACGCTTAAAGTTCAAAATATTACAGGAATTTTAATTAATTTTATAAAATAACTATCTATCAAAAATAAAAATTAAAGGGTTGTTTTTAATGAAAATTATTTCTAAACACTGGCACAAAACGCCCCAAAAGCTGGACCCAAAACATGTTAAACAAAAAATTAGTGATTTTTTAAAGGAAGACAGAGCTTGTCAGGATCACACAACAATATCAACAATTCCCCAAAACCACAACTCAACATATATAGTAGAAACAGAAGACAATATTATATTTGCAGGCCTTCCGATATTAATAGAAGCTTTTAGTGGTTGTGATTTACAAACATATATAAAAGATGGGGATTATCTTAAAAAAAATGAAAAAATTTGTGAAATAACAGGGCCAACCAGAATCATTTTAAGCAGAGAAAGGGTTGTTTTAAATTTAATACAAAGACTTTGCGGAATTGCAACCCTAACTTGCGATTATGTTAAAATTGTAAAAAAATCTAAAAACCCTACAATACAAATATTAGACACAAGAAAAATGACACCCGGTTTAAGACTTTTTGAAAAATATGCCGTTAGTGTTGGGGGGGGGGAAAACCATAGGCTTGATTTAAGCGATGGAATCTTAATTAAAGACAATCATATTATACATAGCACCATCACAGAAACTTTATTGTTAGCTCAAAGAGAAAGGAAACACAAAATAGAAGTAGAGGTGGACAATCTAAAACAGCTGTCAGCAGTATTGCCACTTATGCCCGATGGTGTTTTGCTTGATAATTTCAAACCAGAACAAATTGTAAAAGCAATTAATATTATTAAAGCACACCCCTCCTCTCATCAAATTTTTATAGAGGCCTCTGGTGGTATCAACAAGCAAAGCTTAAATAAATATTTAATAAAAGATCTTAGCGCTATATCCATAGGAGCTTTGACACATCAGGCAAAGTCAAAAAACATAAAGTTGACTAAAAAAAACTAGTAAAAAACAACTTCTGTATAAACCTGAAAAAGCAGTTCAAATTTATTGAAAGCCAAAAAATTAATATTTTACATAATTAGAGAGCCTTGATTGTGTAAAAAATATAGGGATAATTTTTTATTTGTTTGTTTTTAATATTATAAATAACTTTATAAACGCGCATAACGCGCATTTTAAGTTAAAGTAAATTAGGAGATTAAAAATGATTGACTTAAGTAATTTTACAGTTTTTTCTTTTTGGCTGGCAACGGCTACAATGCTAGCATCAACAGTGTTCTTTTTTGTTGAGCGGTCTGATGTAGATGTGAAATGGAAAACATCTTTAACAGTTGCTGGGTTGGTAACAGGGGTGGCTTTTTGGCATTATTTAACAATGAGTCAACTGGCCGCAACAGGGGTCTCTCCTGTGGCATATAGATATGTTGATTGGTTTATCACAGTTCCTCTACAAATTGTAGAGTTTTATCTAATACTTGCAGCAGTCACAATGGTGAGTCCAAAGATATTTTGGAAACTACTAATTGCAAGCCTGGTTATGTTAGTTGGAGGATATGTAGGAGAAACCTGTGGATCAGAATATCAAATGAGCGGCTTTATTGTTGGAATGGTAGGCTGGATTGTAGTTTTGTATTTAATCTTTGTAGGGGATGCAGCCAAAGCAAATGCAGCAAGCAAAAATGAAGCATCACAATATGCCTTTAAAGTTATGAGAATGATTGTATTGGTGGGTTGGGCTATATACCCCATTGGCTATTGGATGCCAGATGCAACTCTTAATGTTGTTTATAATTTAGCTGATTTAGTAAATAAAACAGCGTTTGGTTTAATGATTTGGTTTGCAGCTAAAAAAGAAACTAAGTAATATTTGTTAAGGTGCGCTTTAATAGGGCACTAGAGCGCACCTTAATAATCCTTAGTATAATAAAAATTTAAACAGAGAAGTTTAATTGCTTTAAAGAAACAGTAAAAGTTTTGACAAACAGTGTAACCAATTAAAACTTTCAAAGNTTGGCATTATATTTTATCTACAGAAAAAACACCACTTAATAAACAGTTAAGAAGGAAATACCCGCAATCAACTTAATTAATTTCAACATTATCAATTAACCTCACCCCTTCTACATAAAAAGCAATACAAACTAAAAAACAAGAATGATTTTTAGTTATAGGGCGTAAAGTTTTATTATCAACATACACAAAATAATCAAGCATAACACCAGGAAGGCTTTGTATCTCAGACTCTATCAGCTCTTTGTTGGTGTTTTTTNATAAACAGAGGCGCAAAGTTTTAAAAACATTAGATGCATTTATACAGCCCTCTTTAGACAAATACCGATTTCGGGAGCTGTATGCCAAACCTTGCTTGTTTCGAAGCGTTTCACATCTTACCAAATCAACAGGTAAATTAAAATCAGCAATCATTTTTTCAATTAATAACATTTGTTGGAAATCTTTTTTTCCAAAAAAAGCGTGAGAAGGTGAAACAATATTTAAAAGTTTCATAACAACAGTCATAACACCATGAAAAAAATGAGGNCTTGAAGAACCTTCCAACACTGTTGATAAAAAATCTTCTTTGATAGAAAAAGAAGAAGACTTTTTATATATCTCATCAGCGCTGGGCAGAAAGAGCACATCCACATTTTGTTGTTCTAATGTTTTAACATCATCTTTTAAGTTGCTGGGATAGGTATCAAAATCTTCGCCCTCACTAAACTGTAAAGGGTTTACAAAAATAGAAACACAAGTATTGGTGCATAAGTTTTTTGATTCTTTTATTAATGATTCGTGTCCAGCATGCAAAGCTCCCATTGTTGGAACGAACCCTAAGCTGTTTGACAGGGAGGGCCTTAACTGTCGAAAAGATTTTATTGTTTTAACTACTTTCATTAGTTTTTAAAAAATCAACAAGCTTTTGTTTAGCAAAAGAGCTGTTTTTTTTTGCAGGAAATTTTCTGTTTTTCACTTCTTTTTGATATTTTTTTATTGATTTAAGAAGTAAGCCATATCCATCAAGATATCTTGTTGAATGTTTAGGAAGTTTTTTTGTATTTAAGCCTACAATATCATGAAAAACTTGAATTTCTCCATCGCACATACTCCCAGAGCCAATACCAACGGTTGGTATATTTATTAAATTGGTAATATGATCTGCCAATTCAAACGGGATGCACTCTAGTACTATCATAAGAACGCCTGCTTTTTCAAGTTTTTTAGCGCTATTAATGATTTGTTTCGCTTCTTTCGTCGTTTTTCCGTGAACTTTATATTGACCATAAACATTAATTGATTGAGGTTGAAGCCCAAGGTGCCCAACAACCGGAATTCCCGAGGCAACCATTTTTGAAACAGACCTGCAAACTTCTACGCCCCCTTCTACTTTGACCGCATCAGCGCCATTCTTGATTAGCTTTCCAGCATTTTGTAAAGCTACGGCACCGGAAGCTTGGTAGGACATGAAAGGCATATCAGAAACAATAAAAGAAAGATCATTGGAACGCTTTACGGCTCGTGTTAGTAGAATCATTTCTTCCATATTAATTGGAAGGGTTGTGTCAAAGCCAAACACCACCATTGAAGCACTATCTCCAACAAGCACAAGAGGAATTTGAGCCTCTTTGCAAAGTTGTGATGAGGTCACATCATATGCAGTTAATGCTGCAAATTTTTCCCCCCTCTTTTTCATCTGGTAAAAGGCCGTGGAGGTTATCCTTTTCACTTAGGCTGGCTGCTTGTCCAGGAAAATTGGACTGTTAAGGCGGTCAACATGTATAATTTTGGGACGCAACAATGTAACCTCATCTTTATTAATTTGACAATAAGACACAATAATAACCAAATCATTTTTATTAATTAAGTGTGCAGCTGCGCCATTAATGCCAATAGTACCGCTATTTCTTTCTGCCTTAATAACATAGGTTTGTATTCGATTTCCATTAGTTATATTAAGTACATCAACCTTTTCAAATTCAAATAAACCAGACAGCTCCATTAAGTTTTCATCAATAGAGATAGACCCAACGTAGTTCAAGTCAACCTTAGTAACAACGGCTCTATGTATTTTTGATTTTAATGCTGAAACATTCATTTTTACCATTTTTTTTTCTTAGCATAATTTAGCGAAATAAAATAGTTGTTATTAGACAATAATCTTAATATTTTTTACATTAATGATTTACAGTATTCTTGTCTAAAAACTAATAAAAATTACTAACATTATGACAATTCAACATATTCAAAAGTTTTTTTTCTGTTTATTTCTAAGTTTTTTCTTATACAGCTGTAGTTCAAAAGGCAGCCCAGGACCACCAGCTGACCTTGAGGGAGAAAAGGAACAAACAGCCTCCCTAGAAGAGCCTATTGTTGATAACAGCCCGCCAACACCACTACCCATAGAGGTGGGAGACAACAATGATCCAGAAATATTTAAAATACCCGAACAAAAAGAATTTCTAAAAGGCCTTGATTCAAAAAACATGGAAATTCAACAGCTAAACGCTAAAATTAAAAAATTGGAATCAGAAATAAACTATTATTCAGATGAACTTAGAGCAATAAAAGCAAAAACACAAGTATGGGAAAACCCCTACTCAATATTTTCTAAAGAAATAATTCTTAACAATGGAAATACACTTTATGGAAAAATAGTTTATCAAGATGCAGAGTTTGTTAAAATAGAAACACTTATTGGTGATATTGTTGTAAGCCGAAATGAAATAGTTAGGGTGGTTGAAAATGTGCAACCAAAAGAGGAGCTGGACATACAAAATAAAAAGGCTGAAGAGCCAACGCCAGGCAATACTCTTATCGAAACCAGGAAAAAAGAACAAACAGCAAACTGTGTTGTAATTGGATCTATAAATGAGTCTAGGGATGGATCTAGTAATACCATTTTAAGCGGGGAAATAAAAAACATTGGAACCGAAAGAGCAGATTTCGTAAAAGTAGTCTTTACATTTAGAAAAAACTGGCAAGGAGAGACAAAAACACTTGCGGCCTTTGTTAAGGGTTCATACACCAAGTTTAATAAAACTGGACTTACTTCGGATAGCAGTGTTTTTCCAGATGCCTCAGCACCCTTTCATTTAGTTGTTCCAAAGGACTTCGAGCCCTACATAGCATATACCTACACTGTTGACTGGGAACAATATGCAACCAATTAAAATTGCGCTTATTATCTTAACTACAATTTTATTCTCAAAAACAGAAAAACTCTGGGATCTTGGGGTAGCAATAGATAGCTCTCAGCCCCCCTCTTCGCCCCAAGCTATATATGGATATAAATTGCCCAAATTAAAACAACAAAAAAAACAGAAAAAAAAGTATATAATATCTTTTGAAGAAACAAGTTATACAGACCATCAAATTCAGCAGCTTTTTATAAATGAAGACTATGATTTATTAGTGAACCACCTGTCAAATAAAAAAAAAGAAAGGACACTTTCAGAAAAAGAAATTTTTTATTATTTAAATACGTTGATAAAAATCAAGAAAATTTCAGCTGACAACCCTCTTATTAATGGCCTGTCAAATGACAGCCCTTCACATTTATATTTAAAAATTTTAATTTTTGAATTACTTGAGGATCAAAACAAAAAAATAAAATATTCCAACTTGCTGTTTGAACGGCACCCTCAAAGTGAATATGCCTTGATATTAAAACAATCTCACCACTTAATTCATTTCAAAATGTGAACCCATGAGACTTAATAAATATATATATTTAATTTTTATTGTTTCTGGAATACTATTAAGCAATTCACGAGTCTCATTTACTCGAACTGGCGACATGATGCGCATGCCCAGCAGAGCTCAGCACTCTGAAAACAAGCTGTTTTCTATTTCTATGGGATCAGAAATCTTAAACCCATTAATGGCGGAAGCGTCTAGCGCCTTTTCAATTAATAAAATCTTTTCTAACAATACAGAACTATCCTTGTCTTGGACGCAGCTTAATACACTTTCTAATAACGCAACCGCTTTAAGAACAGCTACAGCCTCCGAAATAGGGTTTCATTTTCAAAGAAAAATATATGAATATGGACATTTTGATGTGATGGCGGGAATTCAAGATATTTTAATTAAATCAGGAGAAAGGGTAGTACATCTTGACAACATCTCCCCTTTTATTTTGTTTTCCAGCAACCAACAATATGATGATTATAATTTAATTCTTCAATTTGGGATAGGGAGTGGAAAAATAGGATATGACTCTCAAAGAAATGTATTAGTCAAGAAAGCCAGCCCAATGGGAGGCATGGTTTTATATTTGCCCTATTTTATAGAAAATGGAGGGGCGAGGTTTATGGTGGAATATATTGGTTCAGCGCTTAACTTAGGATTTTCTGTTCCATTTTCTCCACAATATCAGTTTCATTTTGGTATAACCAATTTCCCATATCTTAGTGAGTCCAATCTTTTGATTTCTGATGAATCAGAAGCAAAGGTAGTTGCAGCAAATTCATCAGCATTATCATTGGGGCTTACAATTGATATTCCGCGACTATCCACAGCCAATAATAACAATAATCCGATTTTAACAAATAACGCCCCCCCTCTATTGGGAGAGGCAACGAACCAACCCTCAGAAGTTGAAACAAACAAAAAAATTCTCCACTATCAGGACACGATAAAAATTTGTATTCAAGAAATTCGCAATCTTTCTAGCGAAAACCAACTGCTACAACAAGAGCTTTCATTGCTTGTGGACTCTACGAGAACCATGTTTTTAACTACTCAGATTGAAAGGTCGGCTCAAAATAGAATTCTAAGGCATCTTACAAGAACTTTACGTTTTTATTATAATGATCAGCTTCGGGAAGCCCTCAATGAGGTAGAAAAAGCTATTGATCTGAATCCCAATTTAGCCTTATCATATGCAAGAAAAGGCTCAATATATTATAAGATGGGAGATATTGAACGAGCAACTATGAACTGGAATATAGCTTTAAAGTTAGATCCAGAGTTTGAGGAAATTCAGGCAATGCTAAATGCAACAAAAAACCAACAACTTGAATCAGTTCAAGTGAATTAGGAGAGTTTATGAATTTAGGAACAATAGTTGGCCTCATCTTGGGAATGGTTCTTCTTGGATACGCCTCTGTTGAGGCGGCAGGTGATGCAGGATTAGGCGCACTGTGGGATCTCGTAAGTTTTTTAATTGTTGTAGGTGGAGCTGTCTCGGCAACAGCTATTGCGTTTAAATTTAATGATGTTGTGGCTGTTATTGGTCAATTTTCACGAACACTAAAAGATGACAATTTTACTTTGAAGGACATTGTAATGGACTTTGTAGGTCTTGCTGAATCAGCTAGAAAGGGACCTCAGGATTTAGGAAAAGCGCTAGAGTCGCCTCCTGACCACATGTCTTTTAGGCNTGGAATAATTAGTAATGGTTGTCAGTATATTGTTGATGGAATGTCCAAGGAAGATATAACAGAGATTTTGGAAAACATGGAAGAATATCGAGCTATTAGAGAAGAGAGAAAGGCCATGGTTATGAAGACCTTAGGATTATATGCGCCTGCATTTGGAATGATCGGAACGTTAATTGGGTTGGTTTTTATGTTAGGTGGTATGGCTAATCCACCTGAGGGTGTTAATATGTCTGCATTTTTGGGAGCTAAGATGGCCGTAGCACTTATTACCACTCTTTATGGAGCCCTGTTTGCGAATTTCTTTTTTATACCTTTTGCCGACAAATTACTTGGAATAAGCGAAGGAAAAAAAATTGAAAGCTCTTTAGTTTTGGCTGGAGTATTGCTACTTCATGAAAGAGCCCACCCTTTGATGGTTAGAGACAAGCTAAATGCGTTTCTTGAAAGAAAAGATAGAATACTTGATGAGGAATAATGGCTGATTTAAAATATGAAAAGTGTGATAGTTGCTGTGAGCTAGGGCAACCAATGTGGATGGGTACCTTTGCTGATATGATGACTCTATTATTTGCATTTTTTGTTTTAATGTTTTCCATGGCCACCCTTGATCCGGTGAAAGCTTCTGGCCTTGAAGGAGAGGGGGTTGGTGGCATGACAGATGAAGCGGGAGAAAAAATTGGTGGAGGAAAATCTGAAGAAGAGATCAAAGAAGAAATTAAGGAGTTTAAAGAAGCGGGTGTCACAGAAATTAAAGGCATTCCAATTGATGAATATGAAGAGCAACTTTTAGAACAATTAGATAAAAAAGTAAAAAAATCTCTTTATACCATTATGGATGAAATGCAAGACATAGTAGAGGAAATGAACATTCAAGACTCTGCACAGGTCACCTCAAATGCTAATGGTGTTAATATGGAAATTAATGGCGATATTTGTTTTGATGCACTAAGCACCGCAATGAAGCCAGGTTTAGTTGAATTGTTGGACAGGGTGTCAAATGAATTTTTATTAGCAGAAAACGACATAAGGCCCATAGTTATTGAAGGCCATACTGATAATGAGCCTATTCCTTCTAAGTATACAGACCAATATCCAACTAACTGGCACTTATCAGCATCAAGGGCTAGCGTAGTGACTGCATATTTAATTTCTAAAGGAGTTAATCCAAGCAGGCTTAGTGCTCGTGGGTATGGATCTCAGTGGCCGGCATCTCTTTCCTGGAAAGATCGGAGGGATGGTAAAATAACACAACTACAAATTGAAGAACAAAACGCAACAATAGAACTAAGAACCAAAAACAGAAGAATAAAAATAATAATTGGTGACACAAGATATATGTAATTAATAATAAATTTAATGATATAGGAACAATATGAAAAAACTAAAATATTACATTTTCTCAGCGCTAATCTTTACCCTGGCTATCTCCCAAACGTTTGAATATTTGCAACAAAAAAAATTAATGGAAGATTACTACAAGGAACAAATTTTTGATGAAATAAGCACAACATTACTATCAAAAAATCAGTTTACGGTAAAAGTCAAAATAGACTTAAATGGCATAAAACAAAAAAACGATATAATAAAGAACACTCAATCCAGGTCAACAGTTAAATCTCAACAAAAGCTTAACTCAGGACTAGACTTTATTACCGGAGTTAAAAGAGATGGCTCTGCTTCTCCAGTAAAACAAAATTCGCAAGTGGATTTAAGGAAAAAACAGTCTGCGGAAGGATCTATTAGCAATATGGATGTAATAGTTTATGTTGATGAAAGTCAATCTACAGGAACTGTAAAAGACAACATTGAAACTCTGGTGAGAAATATAATTCCTGAAAGTTTTTCTGGTTGCGATGATTGTATTCAGATAAAATCAATGCCATTTCAAAGGCAAAACATTGACCCTGAAAGCAATGGTGGCATTATTGAGCAACTTAAGCAAGAAATAGAGGCACTGAAGGTAGCAGAGAATCAAAGAAAAGAAAAAAATATGCAAGATTCTTTATTAACCCTTACCAATCAACTTAGAATTTTAGAACAAATGGCAAGAAATCAATTTGTTCAAGACAGTCTAGAGACAGCGTTCAAGTTAAGAGAGGCAGAAACAATTGTTTTAACAAGAGAAAGAACCGAGGATTCACTTCTTGTTTCTCAGGCAAAAAAAATTGATNAACTAAGGAAGGAGCATACAACAACACTATCAGAAACAAAAGATCAGCTGATTGATGTTTTAAAGGGAGGAACAACAGCGGAAGACAAAGGTGTCTTAGGAACAGGGATGTCTAATAGCACTCTCATTATAGTTATAGGCTCTATTATAATTTTATTGCTCTTTATTGCTATTATATCCTCAAGAAAATCTAAGGTCCAAACTGTTTATTTAAAGCCCAAAAAAAGCAAAGAAGGGCAAGACTCAAAGCCTTCAAACAAGAAAAAAGATCAAAAAAAATCCAAAAAAGAAAAACCTGAAGAGCAGCCCAAACAAGCCGAACAGGCTCCACCTCAGCAGGCGAAACAAGTACAAACGAATCCATTTTTAGAAACTCAGATTCATCAAGATCCCAATGTGATTCAATCTGAAGTACATGATCTTAAACAGTCTGCTGTTTCACTAACTGTGGGCCAAAAAGAAGGTGCGACCTCTGTTATTAAAGATTGGCTTGAAGATGCACCTAAAGATGAAGAGGATAACAAAGAAGATGATAATAATGAGGAATAGATGGCATTAATTGACAACTTAAATGGATTTGATAAAGCTGCAATTCTTTATAATGTGCTAGGTGAAAATTTAGCTTTGACTTTATTTCCAGATATTACTGAATCAGAAAATTTAAAGCTTAGAATCCGATCTAGAGAATTAAAAAATGTACCAGCAGCCTTGAAGAAAGAAGTGCTCGAAGAGTATTACTTTAAGCTAAATTCTACTAAATATTATAATAAGAAGTCTCCAGATAAATTGTTTGAATTTATTTTTTCACTAAATGATGAGCAGCTATTTTATTTGCTTGGAAAAGAAGAGTCACGAGTTGTGGCTCTTGCAATTGAGCAATTAGATGAAAAAAAACAAATGAATTTTTTAGATAAGCTCCCATCACAGAAAAAAAATGAAGTAATTATGCAGCTGGGTAATCTTAGAGATATTCCTCTCCCTGCAGTTGTAAGTCTTGCGCAGGAATTAGAAAAAAAATGTGCTTTTATTCCAGGCCCAAAAGAGTTCTCAAGGGGGGGTGGAAAATCAATTGCTACAATTTTAGGAAAAATGGGTGAAGATGAGGCGAAAGAATACTTAACACAGATGGAAAATGAAAACCCCAAGCTGTTTAAGGATGTAAAGAAGCATTTTCTTGCCTATGATGATCTAATGAATATGCCTGAAGAAATGGCACAAGAATTTTGGATGAGCCCAGATATTGATCTAGATATTTTAGCTAAGGCATTAAATGGATATCCTAAGGAAGTAGAAGATAAAGTTCTTGGATATATGCCCCAAAAAAAGCAAGCAATGTACACCCCTATAGAAGGTGCGGTAAAAAAGGCAGATATAGAATCATCGAGGGGAAGCATCCTTGATATCGCAAAGGAAAAAATTAAAAGTGGGTCCTGGACAATAGAAGATATTATGGGCTCTGAAGAATAAATTGCTTTATTATTTTAAAGAAACAAAAAAAGCCTGTTTTTATAACAGGCTTTTTTTTATGGATTAGAGATTTAATATTTTTTTTAACCTCCATTTAAAATGAGATTAACCGTTAGAACTATATCTAATACATTTAAGACACCATCGCCATTAACATCAGCGCAGGGGTCCCCTCCTGCACCACCTAGAACTAAATTGGTTAGCAAAACAACGTCTAAAACATTTAGAGTTGAATCTCCATTGATATCTCCAGGATCTCCACAGCTTGAACCCCCTCCTATATCAAAATTGAAAGTTAAATACGACCCACCTGAAGAACTATCTTTAAAATCAAAGAAAGCTTGATATGATTGCTCCCCAAAACCATCTAGAGAGGCTGTGTAGGTAACACCATTTAAATAGTCATGCCCATCTGGTATCATGTATAATAGTTCACAGACATCATTATAGCAAACAGACACCTGTCTTTCCCAGGGTAGATTTCCATCTGAATCAGAATAAAAAACAGATAAAGTGTTTTCCTCTTCGTTATAAGAAGGGTCTGATAGAACAGGTAAAATATTACCCTCTTGAACGGTTGTGTTTTGAATAAACAGTCCAGGGTTGGTTTGATCTATAACATTTGCGGCCACATCTAAACCATCTAGGCCAGCCTCAACAGTTACTCCCAATGCTATAAAACCATTGTATGAATTAGGCCATGTTCCCCAATCTGAATCGTTTGTAATTGTACTTAACAAGCAGGTTGCCTGCATGTTGTCGCCATTTGTATTATAGTTAAGACTAGTAGAAATATATTCAAAGTTTTCCACGTTGCCTGTTGCTAAATCACCACTTATTTTGAGCACTCCAGGATAAAGCTGCCCAAAGCCACCATTTCCATATCCAATTGCATATGCAATATCCTCAACACTTTCCGGGTTTACAATTCCAACCCCATAAAGATACCAAGGGCCAAAAATCCCACCACTCTCTTCGCAACAACCTCCAGATATACCCATGCTCATATATATCCTTTCTGTGTTTCCACTAGCATCAAGCTTATACGTACCTTTCAAGTTATATATATCCTGATCACTTGAAACATCACCTGCTATTACATCAGCAAGGTCAGCATATAAATTTGATGAAGGGGGCCATGCTCCTGAAGTGTTAATTGGGGACCCAGTTACAAATAAATCACCATAGCTGTAGCCTAGCGCTTCTGAGGCAACAATGCCTCTTAGATAGGAATAAGAGCTTGCTCCACTGCCTAAGTCAATATAGGCACCCCAAGTATTTTCAAAGCCCTCAGTGCCAATTAAGGATCCAGATCCTTGTGACCAGGTTTGCTGATTATCTGATGACGCAAAAACAAAAGCACCTGAAATACTTTCGTTTAGAGAAGGGTCTACGTCCATGTTAGCTTGAAAGTTTTGCATGGGAGCAGTTGTTGCATAATTATACAGCAGCTCTTCCCTTGCTTTTTCTTTGTATAGTTTTTTTGCTTTCATAGCTTCAACAAAAATTTCTTTTGCTATAGCCTCAAGCGCTTTGTTTCCAATTTCAACCTTTTGAGCTTCAGTATAAACTGCAGAAAATGCAAAAGAACCAAGTAAAACCAAAGCTATTTTTTTAATGTTTGTCATAACTTCTCCTCTTCAAAATCTTGATAAGTTAAGAACTTGAATTAAAAAAATCACTATAAAATAAATAATGTTACAATTTGAGGTGTTTAGCTTTGGCCGCAGCTAGTCGTGCTATAGGAACTCTATAAGGTGAACAGCTTACGTAGTCAAAATCTTTTTGATTAAAAAAGTAAATTGATTTTTCATCACCTCCATGCTCTCCACATACTCCAATTTTAATTTTTTTGTTTACCTTGCGAGCTTTTTTAACTGCGATATTAATTAAAGATNCAACACCATCAACATCTAGACTTTCAAAAGGATCCTTAGTAAGAATCTTTTTGTTTAAGTAGTGAGGAAGAAAGCTTCCTATATCATCTCTAGAGAACCCAAAGCATGTTTGTGTTAGATCATTTGTTCCAAATGAAATAAAATCAGCATGTTCAGCAATTTTATCTGCAATTATGCATGCTCTGGGCAGCTCTATCATTGTTCCAATGAGGTACTTAATTTTTACTTTTTCTTTTTTAAGGGCATCTTGAAAAATTTCTGTGATGATGTTTTTTTGATTAATAAATTCATTTATTGATCCAACTAGCGGAACCATAATTTCTGGAAAAACCTTTATTCCTTCATTTAGAAGTTTAATGGAGGCTTTAATGATTGCAGTAGCCTGCATCTTTGTAATTTCCGGGTAACTTACTCCAAGCCTACACCCTCTATGTCCAAGCATAGGATTCACCTCATGAAGTAAATCAGTTTGATTTTTTATTTGCTGTTTTGATAGTCCTGTAATCTCTGCAAGCTCAACTATATCTTGTTTTTTTAAATCAAGGAACTCATGAAGAGGTGGATCTAAAAGTCTAATGGTAACTGGAAACGGGCTTATGTTTTTCATTATTTTATAAAAATCATTTTGCTGATACGGTAAAAGCTTTAATAATATTTTTTTTCGATCTTGTTCATTTTGTGCTAGAATCATAAGCCTAACAAATTGAATTCTTTTTGGATTAAAAAACATATGCTCTGTTCTGCAGAGACCTATTCCTTCAGATCCAAATTCAACTGCTTTTAATACATCCTTGCTTTGTTCGGCATTGGTACGAACTTTTAAATTTCTATTTTTATCAGATAGTAACATCAATTTTTTGAAGTAGGTATTGTTTGAAACATCTCTTTTTATTAGTTTCACCTTTCCACCATACACCTTGCCTTCCGATCCATTAAGTGTTAGCCATTCGCCCTCAGAAACAACAAGATTATCTATATATATTTTTTTATTTTTTTCATCTATTACCAGGTCGTTGCACCCAACGATACAACATTTTCCCCACCCTCTTGCTACAAGTGCTGCATGGGAGGTCATACCACCCCTAGTTGTTAAAATTGCCTCTGAAACATTCATTCCATTGATATCTTCAGGAGACGTTTCCTTCCTAACCAATATTACCTTCCTTCCTTTTTTGGCTATATTTTCCGCTTCACTAGCTGAAAAAACAACCCTGCCTGAAGCGGTTCCAGGACCAGCAGGGAGCCCTGTTGCAATTGGCTTCATTTGTTGTTCTATAACTGGATCAATCATAGGATGCATAATTTCATTTAAATGTTTTGAATTGACTCTATTAAAAACTGATTGAACATCTATTAATTTTTCTTTATANAGATCAAGAGCTATTCTAATTGCAGCCATTCCATTTCTTTTACCTTTTCTGGTTTGCAGCATCCATAATTTTTTATTTTCAATTGTAAACTCGATATCTTGCATATCTTTAAAATGCTTTTCAAGCTTATTTTTTATAGTAATTAACTGATTATATATTGATGGAAATTCATTTTCTAGAGTTATAGCATGTTTAGTCATGGAAGTTCGACTATTTTTATTGATTGGANGCGGGGTTCGTATNCCTGCCACAACATCTTCTCCTTGAGCATTTGGCAACCATTCTCCATAAAAATTGCTATCTCCAGTTGAAGGGTTTCTTGTAAAAGCAACTCCTGTAGCAGACCCTTCATCCATATTGCCAAACACCATGGCCTGTACGTTGGCCGCAGTAAAAAGTTTGTGGTTGATACCTTCAATTTTTCTGTATTTAATTGCTCTCTCACCGTTCCAAGATTTAAATACTGCCTGTATTGATCCGACCAGTTGATCCATGTGGTTATCTGGAAAGTCGATAGACAGCTCCTGCTTTATAACTTTTTTAAATTTGTCGCTTATTTTTTTTAGATCAATTACATTAATATCGCTATCGTTTTTATAGCCTCGTCTTTTTTTTAGAGAAGAAAACAATTTTTCCATCATTAAGCGTATACTGAGCCCGCTTTTAGTTGTTCTTTTATCTGCTTTTTCAAGTACAACATCTGCATACATCATTATTAATCGCCTGTATGAATCATAGACAAATCTTTCATTTTTTGTTTTGCTAATTAAGCCAGGAATTGTTTTAGAAGTGAGACCTATATTTAAAACAGTTTCCATCATGCCTGGCATTGAAACCTTGGCACCAGATCTCACTGAAAATAAAAGAGGGTTTTTTTCGCTTCCGAAGCCTTTATTAAGTATAGACTCAACGAGGCCAATTTCTTTATTAAATTCTTTATAAATTTTTTTTGTGAAGTTATTATTTTTAAGATATGTTTGACACATCTTAGTAGTTATTGTAAAACCGGGGGGTACCGGAATACCAAGGTTGGTCATCTCAGCTAGGTTTGCCCCTTTACCCCCAAGAAGATCAACAAGATTTACTGAGCCATCTGTTTTTTGATAGCCAAATCTATAAATATTTTTCATAAAAAAAGAACCCAGTTGTAAATATAAGTTAATATAATCTTAGTTTATTTTTGAGATCAAAGATTCACTGCTTAAATTATCGCCATGTATGTGAACGTCTCACTTCCTATTGCAAAGTTTAAATCTTTTACATATAAAGTGCCCAAAGAATTTTATGATAATATTAAAGAAGGGGTATGTGTTATCGTTCCATTTGGAAAAAGAAGGCTAAGCGGGTATGTTGTTGATAGTGATATTCAAAGCAGCTACAAAGGAAAAATTCTTCCTATTGTAGGAGTTGACAGGGATAGTCCAAATATTTCATCTGAGCTTTGGAAAACTATTTTGTGGTCTTCTAGATACTATTTTTCCCCTCTTGGACAGGTTTTAAAGTGCGCTCTACCAATTACATTTAAAGACTCCGCTCCTTCACTTGAAAAGGTTTTATACATAACTCAGCTGGGACAAGACAAGCTAAAAGAGGGTCAAGTGAAAGGAATAAAGCAGCTGGAAATTTTGAATTTAATTAAAGACAATCAAGGAAGCATAAAATATGCTAAATTAAAGGGCATATCAAACTCAATTTCTTCAATCACCAAGACTTTAGAAGATAAGAAACTAATTCAAATCAAGAACGAAAGAAAGTTAGCAGAACGAATTTTTGCTATTAATAAAAATATAATTCTTACTAAACAGCAGACGTTGGTTTATAAAGAATTAGAAGATAACTTTATGCAAGCTAATCGTCCATGCTTGCTGTATGGAATAACAGGAAGCGGTAAGACCGAAGTTTATTTAAAATATGCACAAAAGGTTTTAGAATCAGGAAGGAATGTATTGGTGCTGGTTCCGGAAATTTCATTAACTACCCAACTTAAAGAAAGAATAGAAAGGTATTTTGGACGCTGTGTTGGTTTGTGGCACAGCAAAATTACTTCCTCAAAAAAGAGAGAGCTTTGGGAGGGCATTAAGGTTGGTAATGTTAGAATTATTCTAGGTGCTAGGAGCGCTATATTTACACCCATTAACAATCTCGGACTTATTGTCGTAGATGAAGAGCAAGAAAGCAGCTATAAGCAAAGCCATGTTCTACCGCTATATCATGCCAGAGATGTTGCCGTTGAGAGGGCAAAGAATGGAGGAATTCCTATTATCTTAGCTTCGGCAACGCCATCTCTTGAGAGTTATCAACAATCAATTGTCAATAAGTTTAAATATGTTGAATTGTCTGAAAGATATGGAGGCTCAAAGTTACCTCTTATTGAAATGGTGGATATGAGATCTGAAATGAAAAATAATGGTTCCATTATTAGCAGATCACTTGAAAAAGAAATTGAGAGAACAGTTATAAAAGGCCAGCAGGTAATTTTGCTTCATAATAGAAGAGGGTTTTCACGAGTAAAAACCTGTTTAGACTGTGGACATATTGAAGAGTGTACCCAGTGTAGCTCACCACGAACTTATCACCAAACTACAGACATGCTTCATTGCCATCATTGTCTTGATAAAATATCTATTGATAATTTTTGTCATGCATGTAAAGGCGCAAACATTCGCTTTCAAGGGGCTGGCACCCAGAAGATTGAATCACAACTAATCAATAGGCTTCCCAATGTAAAAATTATAAGACTTGATAGGGATGCTGCATCTACAGGGGCCAAGCTCAAACAAAAGCTTAAAGAATTTGAAAACAAGAAAGCAGATATACTAATTGGAACGCAAATGATTGCCAAGGGCCTTGATTTTGAAAATGTGACCCTTGTGGGGGTTGTTAATGCTGACCTAGGTTTATTCCTTCCCGATTTTAGATCAAACGAAAAAACATTTCAGTTAATATATCAGGTTATTGGAAGAGCCGGAAGGCGAAAGGTACAGGGAAAGGCTATTATTCAAACCTATAACATAGAAGATATATATATTCAGCTTGCTTCTGCTTTAGATCTAAAAAAATACTATGCTGTTGCCCTTTCATCAAGACAGGATTTATATTATCCTCCATTTTCAAATTTGATCAGATTATTATTTACAGGAAAGGATATTAAAAACATTCACTTTTTAGCAGATATTATCAGTAAAAAAATATCTCAGATTAAAGGAACAGACGTTTTTGGTCCAATTTCCGCTCCATTTGAAAGGCTGGGAGGCAAACATAGAATTCATATTGTGATGAAATGCAATCCAAAGCTAATTGGAGGAATTAAGTCAAAGCTGTTTCAATTAATTGATTCTGATATTTTAGAGTCAAGTACTATGGGGGTCAGACTATCAATTGATATAGACCCAATGAACTTATTATAGATGAAATATTTTTTAATATTTTTTAATATTTTTTTTTGTATTACAACAACCTTCAAAACAGAAATAGGCACTTGCCATCTTAGCTCTGATTTAGATAGGCTTTACTTTGAAGAAGAAATTAAAGATTTGATTAGTAAACATTCGCAAATTTTAGTTTCAACTTTCAGGCTTCATAGTCATCAATCATTCTATATTCATCTTAGCCACTCTTTAGAAAATTTTAATAAAACAGTAGGGAAAAAAATGCCTCAGTGGGTTGCTGGTATAACCATGGGAAATAGTAGGGTTGTTGTAAAGTCTCCTCATTTTTTAAATATCTCCTTCCATCAGATGAAGAAGGTTCTAATACATGAGCTAAATCATATTTATATCAATCGCATAGATAAGAAGCGTACCACTCCATCCTGGTTTAAAGAGGGTCTAGCCATGTCAAGCGCTGATGAGTTTACCCTTAGAGATAGAATAAGAATATCAAAGGCAAGGTTTACAGGAAGCCTTTTACACCTTCATGATCTCAATAGATTTTTTCGCTTGCCGCGGCATCAAGTTGATTTAGCTTACAGCCAGTCAGCTGCGGCTGTATACTTTCTTATTGATAGTTATGGCCAGTCATCTATTAGAAGTATATTGTTAAAACTAGAAAAAGGATATTCTTTTGAGGATTCCTTTGCAGCCTCAACAGATCAGGATTTGGTTGATTTTTCTAGAGATTATACCAGGTATCTTAAGAGTGCATATCTATGGCTAGTTCTTATTGAGTTTCCAAGTCTAATTTTTATTTTGTTTCCTATTTTATTAACATGTGCATTTATATTAAGGTACTATAGAAACAAAAAGATTTTAAAGAAATGGCAAATAGAAGAGGAATTGTACCAAGGAGATGATGAGTATTGGCAAGAGAGCTAACTAAATATTTACTTTTATTGTTTTTAGTTGTCTTGGCACATGCACAGGCAACCTACCAGGTTCTAAACATGGCATACAATGCAAAGCAGCTTTCCATGAGTCAAAGCGGATCATCGTTATCTGACGGAGCGTTCTTTCACAATCCATCAAGCATGGAAATTGCTGATCAAAGCATTGGATTCTCATACCACAGATATCCTGCAGACATATCATTAGAAAATTTATACTATTCCTTCATGTACAAGAACCACCTGTTTAACACCTATGTAACCAAACTTGACTTTGGTACACTAGAGGATGGAAAAAAGCTTGAGACATTTACGGCCAAGGACATGGTTCTAGGTATTGCCTATAAGAATCAGTTTCGAAATAGAATATCATATGGAGTGTCAATTGAATATCTTTACAGCACCATAGAAAACTACTATTCTGACCTTTTCTCTTTATCACTTGGATTCAGATCACGATTTATTGATAACAGATTAGGTCTTGGACTATCAATAGAAAATCTATGCTATATACTTACAGGATACACTAACTATAGAAATCAGTTGCCCGCACAATACAGGCTATCTACCTATTACAAGCTTCAGTATTTAAAGGGACTTATTGCGCTTGATGTTTATAAAAATATTGATAAAGGAAATTTGCACTATGTAGTAGGCTTTGAATATGCATTCAATCAAACTACTTTTGTTAGAATTGGAACGGGGAAGTATAGGCTAGGACTTTTAACTTTTAAAGAGGAGGACTTCTATAAAGAGCTCTTGCTCTATGGTTTTAGTTATGGGTTTGGCTTTAGGGTTAACAGGTACAACATTGATCTAGCTATTCAGAGCCTTGGTGCGGCAGGGNATGTCATGGGATTGTCGTTGAATTACCCGCTGAACTATAAATAAGAACTTTTTTTAGTTTTTTACTCATAACTGTCTTAGTAGTTATAAATTTTACTAGTAAAAAGAGTTTTTTTGAAGCTATAAATACTCTCCCTCAACAATTTCGTAGTGCAGGAGCCTGCAATCAATATTACCATTTTTTAGAATCAGCCTTTTCTTTGTTCTCAACCCAATTGATTTTGTAAGCTCTCCACTTGCTGTAAATATAAAGGCATCAAAGTTCTTGCAGTTTTTTTTGAGCGTATCTCCGATTATCTTATAAAGATGTTCTAGATCTTCTTCTTCTCCAATTCTGTGACCATAGGGAGGGTTTATAATGACAACGCCTTTGTTAGACTTTGGTTGAAAGAAGCGGATATCTTTCTTCCTAAAAGTAATGCTTAGGTCATTCTTAGTCTTTCTTGAGCTGAGATTGCAAAGTGTAATATTTTCTTCGATAACATCTGCTCCGTATATTTTAGCTTTGCAATCTATATATGCATTTTTGGCATCATCAAGGCACTGCTTCCACATATCAGAATCAAATCGCTTCCAGCGTTCAAATCCAAACTCGTTTCTGTAGATTCCAGGGGGAACATTCTTAGCCATAAGTGCAGCCTCAATAGGAATTGTTCCTGAACCACACATTGGATCATAGAAAGGTGTTTCTTTATCCCAGCCAGAAAGAAGTATAAGACCAGCGGCAAGCGACTCATTAAGAGAGGCCTTATGAATCTTAGTTCGGTAGCCTCTCATGAAAAGTGGTGAACCTGAGCTGTTTAAAAATACTTGAACGTCCTTATCCTTAATAAAAACAAAGATGGAGTAATCAGGATTTTTCCTATCAATGTAGGGTCTGAAATTCTTTTGATCTTTTATGGAGTCCACAATTGCATCTTTAACTCGCAGGGTGCAGAAGTTCGGATTTGTAAATATCTCAGAGTCTGATTTTACTCTAACAGCAATGGTTGATGTTTTCTTAACAAGCTTGCTCCATGAATAGTTTTTTACTTTTTTATATAAATCATCAAGAGAATGTGATTTGAAGTTATCAAGTTTTTTGAGAACGTACATCCCAGTTCTTGAATAGAGGTTTACGTTGTATAGAGCCTTTTTATCACCAATAAAGGCAACGCCTCCATCATCAAGCCTGGTTATCTTATTACAGTAGGGCATAATGTCCTTGGCCGTGACTTCTTCCAGGCCTCTAGAGCATGTTATATAGTACTCAATATTATTGTAGATTTTATTCATTTATATCTTAATCTCAAGATTATTGTTTTTTTCTCTCACTTTAAAGGTTGCAGTTGATTTATTATTTAGGGAGAGACACTTTCCAGTTGTAAAGTCGTAGACCCATCCATGTAGAGGGCATTCGATCATGTTATCAGAACAGCTTCCTTCAGTTAGTGGATATCCCTGATGCAGGCAGGAGTTCTTAATGGCGTAGTACTTGTTCTTGTATAAAAACAGTGCAATCCTGCGTTTATTTATAATCACCTCCCATTTACTTCCATCCTTGAAGTTTTCAAGTACGCCAATTTTTTTCCACTGTGCCATAAAACATCTATTAATTTGATGTAAATATAGGGCTGTACAAGCAATATAAACCCAAACCTAAATAATCTATTTTAATTTGACAAAATAATTGTTTCCATAATTAGGATAACAAGGCTGTGATTTTTGTTGTTATGGTTGATATAAAAACAAAAAATTATTGACTAATATTAAGAAATTATAATTTCATAAAATAGATAACAACAAGACCAGCAACTGTACATATTTTGAGTACATCTACAGCAGCGCTAAAAGATAGGCCTTTATTAATTTTCATAGCTGTATATCCAGTTGGTAGAACTATCAACATTGTAAACGTTGCCAGATAGTAGATAGATAAGTCTAGCACATTCCATAAGAACAGGCCACTTATAAACAGTATTAAAGAAAGCAACTTAATTATATAAATAGATTTTTCTATTCCAACTACATTTGGAAGAGTGTTTAAATTCATTTTTTTATCTCCATCCAGATCCTGCATATCCTTCACGATTTCTCTTATCATAGTTAGCATAAATGCCAAGATAAAGGGAGGAAACATATTAGAGATGGTTTTGTTAATACATATATCTACAAATAGGAACACAAATCCAAGTATAGAGCTTATCACAGCGTTTCCTGTAAGCGGGGATGGTTTGAACAGCGGGGTGTACATAACAATCATCGGGTATATTAAGCAGAGGCAAAAGTAAAAGGCCATTACATTTAGAGAGGTAAGAACTATAATGTTAATGATAAACATAGCTATAATAGTTAAAGTCAGAGCATTTAATGATATTGATCCTGAGGCCAAAGGCCTATTGGGCCTATTTATAGTATCAACCTTATAATCAAACATATCATTTAGTGCATTTGCTATGAATACACTAGTAGCAACAACGATCATCATTCTAATTAATAAATTGTTGTTGTTNAGGTCTAGCATATTTGCAGCTAAGATGGTAGTTGCAATAGAAATAAATACGTTAAGAGGCCTAGAGGTTAAAACAATATTTTTAATATACTTACTCATAGACAGCTTCAATAAGTCTTGGCTCATTGTTTTGATCGTTGATGATTGAGCATAGGTAGTCCTCAAAAATTGAGAGAACATCATCTTTTTGTTTGAAACCTCCAAACTCTAGAATCATTCTTCCACCTCTTGATAAAACACTTTTTCCTATTTTAGAAAATCTTCTATAGAATTCTAGTCCATCAGATCCATCTGTTAGCGCTTGATGGGGTTCATATCTTATTATATGTTGCCCCAAATTAGTCATTTCATTTTTTGAGATGTAGGGCGGGTTTGAAACAACCAAATTAAACTTATTTTTAAAGTCCTCATTTAAAAAGTCATGATGAACAAACAAAATGCTTGATCCATGTTTTTTCTGATTTTTCTCAGCAACAACTAACGCTGATTGTGAAACATCTGTAGCAGTTATGTTNCTAANTCCAAGTTCAAGTTCAAGTGTTATNGAAAGACATCCCGATCCGGTTCCAANNTCTAGAACTCTACCGCTTGGGNTNTTTTTTTTAAGGTGTACAACTATTGNCTCTGTTTCNGGTCTAGGAATCAACACGTTTTCATTAACAAAAAAATCACGGCCCCAGAAGCTTGCACTTTGCACAATGTATTGGAAGGGGACATCGTTAAGCTTGCTGGTGATAAATAGATTAATTTTTTCAAGATCTTTTTTTGAGATTGGAATATTACTGTAAAGATCAAGGGTTGTACAGTTTTTTATATTTCTAATAAACCATTGGATTTCTTGCTTGGCATTGGGTTGTTCCGCAAGAATGTCTTTAGCTTTACTTAGAACTTCTATCGATTTGAGGTCTTCTCTGTAGAGAAGCATTAGCTTGCTTCTGATTCGAGCAGTATTTGTTGTTCCTGAAGCTTGAGAGCATCAATTAGCTCAAACAGATCTCCATCGATAATTTCATTTAGTTTATAGAGGGTCAGATTGATTCGGTGATCAGTTACCCTTCCTTGTGGAAAGTTATAGGTTCTAATTTTTGCGCTTCTATCTCCTGTTGATACCATTGATTTTCTTGCATCGGCTCTCTTTTTAGACTGTTTCGCCTGTTCAACTTCATAGAGTCTAGATCTTAGAACTTTCATTGCCTTGTCTCTATTTTTGTGCTGAGAGGATTCATCCTGGCAGGTAACAACCAGGCCAGATGGAAGGTGTGTAATTCTGATTGCTGATTCTGTCTTGTTAACATGTTGACCACCTGCACCGGAGGCTCTATAGGTATCAATTTTTAGCTCAGACTCATTTATATTGATGTCCACAGTATCTGCTTCAGGAAGAACTGCAACAGTAGCTGCACTGGTATGAACCCTACCGCTTGACTCTGTATCTGGCACTCTTTGCACCCTGTGAACGCCACTTTCAAACTTTAATGTTCCAAACGCCTGATTACCACTTATAGAGGTTACAACCTCCTTAATGCCACCACCAGAGTTTTCATTAAATACTAAAATCTCAAACTTCCATTTTTGACGCTCAACAAATCGCATATACATTCTGTATAGATCTTGAGCAAACAACGCGGCTTCATCCCCCCCAGTACCACTTCTTATCTCAAGAATGGTGTTTTTATTATCATTTGGATCCTTGGGGATAAGGAGGATTTTAAGCTTTTCCTCCATCTTGGACAGAATATCTTTGAGTTCATTGATTTCATCTTTCACCAGCTCCTTAAGCTCTTCATCATTTCCTCTTAAAATTTCTTCATCTTCAGCAAGCTGCTTGTGTTTGGCTAAAAATATCTTTGCCATATCATATGTCTCTTGCATGGAGCTATGCTCTCGTGATAGATTTTTGAATTTTTCAATATTAGAAACAACGTCTGGATTACTAAGCTGCCGGTTCAAATCATCATACTTATCAATAATGTTTTCTAGTTTATCAATCATTAGCCTATGGCCTCAGCCTTAAAGGTTTTTCCTTGATACTTTTTTAACTTTTTTCCAAATCCTAGCTCAATAGCTGCTAACCCAACCTCTAGCTGTTGATCGCTTGGATCTTTTGTGGTAATTTTCTGCAACATGATTCCTGGAGCAGATAATAATTTAAACACAAGCAGGTGTCTATATTTTGCTGTCATTTTAAGGAACTCATAGCCAATTCCCGCTACAAAAGGAGTCAGTGGGATATGAATAAGAATTCTTGTATACAGCTTTATTTCACCAAAAAAGTAAATAATNCCAGTATCAAAAATAGAAAATGTAATTATTCCAATTATCATAATTATAAACATAAAACTAGTTCCACATCTTGGATGTTCATTTGGAAAAGTTTTTGCCTGTGTAATGCCCAACTTTTTACCTGATTCAAAGTTGTATACAACCCTATGTTCAGCCCCATGGTATTGAAACAATTTTTTAACTTCTTTTGATAGTGAAAGTGCCAGCAAGTAAATAATAAAGATCGATATGCGAACTGCACCAGATATTAAGTTGAAATAAAAAGGCTTTTGCTCAACATCTGCAAATATTGTTGTAAGGCCTAAGGGGAGAATAAAGAACAACAGAATAGCAAAACTAGCTGATACAATGTTCATAAATATATCAGCAATTTTATTGGATTGTTTTTGATCTTCAGGAAAAGCGATGTCTGCTGACCAATTAAGTGTCTCAAAGCCAATCTTCAATGATTCATACAGGTGAATCATTCCCCTTATTATTGGAAGATTTAATTTTTTATTTTTTTCAACTATAGATACAAAATCTTTTCTACAAGACTCTATCTTGTTTTCTTTATTTCTAACAGCAGTAGCATATGCACCAGGAACTCTCATCATTATACCATCCATAACAGCTTGACCTCCAACAAGAATGTTGGTTTTTGATATAACAAACAATAACTGCTTATATATAAGCTTCTTCATAAAATATAATGGATGCTTTTACTTTGCTATTGGTCTTTACTTGAGTCAGGCGATTTGAGATTGTACTTTTTATTGAATTTATCAATTCTTCCAGCTCTATCAAGTACAGTTTTCTTACCCGTAAAAAAGGGATGCGACTGATGAGATATATCTAATTTATATAAAGGATATTCTTTTCCATCTTCCCATTTTGTGGTTTCTGAAGTAGAAACAGTAGATCTAGTAATAAATGAATAGTCACAAGATACGTCCTTGAATACGACTAGTCTATAGTTTTCTGGATGCAAATCTTTTTTCATTTTAATACCCTAAATCAGACAGTGTTAGACCTTCTTTCTTTAAGTATGGAATAAGGCCATGTTTATCAATACCCTTAATGGCTTTTGTAGCAATTTTCAACTTAATTGTTCTTCCCAACTCAGGAACAAAAAGCCTTTTTGACTGCAGGTTGGGCAATTGGCGACGTTTCGTTTTTCTATTAGATTTTGAAACGTTATTCGCTACAAGCGGCCTCTTTCCTGTTATTTGACAAACTTTTGACATATAAAATATATATAAACTATTTAAGCCCCGTATTTTATTAAATATTTTTTAATAAAAAAATAAAATTAATTTATTTTTTGAAGAAACCTTTCAAGAAGATTCATTGCTTTATGTAAATCATGTTTTGAAAGAGCATAGGAAAATCTAATATTATGATCACTTCCAAAACTATTTCCAGCTACGCTTACAACGAAGTATTTGCTAAGTAGGCCAAGAGCTATATCAGATGCTGAAGAAATTGTTTTTCCATTAAGGCTTTTACCAATAAAATATGAAAAGTCAGGAAAAACATAGAAAGCACCTCTTGGAAGCTGGCAGCTAACATTATCCATATTATTTAGTTTTGCAACTATAAAGTCTCTCCTTTCATGAAACTTTTTCTTCATTTTTTTAACAGCCTCTTGGCTTCCCCTTAAAGCTTCTATAGCTGCATGTTGAGAAATAGATGTTGGGCATGAAGTACTCTGCCCTTGTAGCTTTGCAACTGCCTTGATTAGGTTTTTATCTCCAGCAATATAGCCAATTCTCCAGCCTGTCATAGCATATGTTTTTGAACAGCTTTGAAATGTAACTATCTTCTTAAAGTCTTTATCTAAAAAGGCTGTACTCGTGAATTCTTTATCATAGGTAAGCTGCTCATAGCATTCATCAGAAAAGATCCAAAGATCATGCTGCCGAGCTATTTTAATAGCTTGTAGCAAGGCGTCATTGCTCCAGACCCCTCCAGTTGGATTAGATGGGGAGTTAATAATTATGCCTTTTGTATTAGAATTAATTTTACTTTTTAAATCATTAAAATCAGGTTCATTTTGATTTTCAGGTAGAGTGTTAACAAAAACGGGTTTAGCCCCTGTAACGGAAATAAAATCTGGGAAGGATACCCAGTATGGAGTAAATACTATGACTTCATCATTGCGTTGAAATAGAACCTGACAGGCATTATAAAGCGAGTGTTTACCCCCACATGAAACCACTATTTGATCTGTAGAGTATTCCAGGTTGTTATCTCTAAGTAGCTTGAATTGAATTGCTTCTTTAAGATCTAAAGTTCCACCTCCAGGAGTATATCGAGTTATACCATTTTGAATTGCATGAATGCCGGCATCTTGAATATTTTTGGGAGTATTAAAATCAGGCTCACCTACACTTAGATTAATGACATCTTTTCCTTCTCTTTTTAGATCAGCAGCTTTGGCCGTCATTTCTAAAGTAGCAGAAGGCTGAATTCTTTCTAATCTATCAGAAAACATTATGAGCTCATGGAATCAAAAAATTCTCTATTACTTTTGGTTCTCTTTAGTTTTCCAAGAATAAATTCCATCGCTTCAACATTTGTCATATCATCCAAAATTTTTCTGAGAATCCAGATTCTTTGCAGGTCTTTTTTACCAAGAAGTTTATCCTCGCGTCTCGTACCCGATCTCTTTAAATCAATAGATGGATATACTCTCCTATCACTAAGGTTTCTATCTAGCACGAGTTCCATATTTCCAGTTCCTTTAAACTCTTCAAAAATAACTTCATCCATTCTACTTCCTGTATCAATAAGTGCAGTAGCTATAATTGTTAAGCTGCCTCCACCTTCAACGTTTCTTGCTGCTCCAAAAAATCTTTTTGGTTTGTGAAGTGCGTTTGAATCAACACCTCCTGAAAGAATTTTTCCGCTATGAGGCATAACAGTATTGTATGCTCTAGCAAGCCTTGTTATGGAATCTAGCAGAATTACAACATCCTCACCGTTTTCAACTTTTCTTTTTGCTTTTTCTATAACCATTTTTGCTACTTGAACATGCCTATCTGCCGGTTCATCAAAGGTTGATGCAACAACCTCTGCGTTCACACTTCTTGCCATATCTGTTACTTCTTCAGGGCGTTCATCAATAAGAAGGATAATGAGCTCAATATTTTGATCGTTTGTGGTAATAGCATTTGCAATTTTCTGAAGTAAAATTGTTTTTCCTGTTTTGGGTTGCGCAACAATTAATCCTCTCTGACCTTTTCCAATAGGTGATAACATATCAATTGTTCTAGTAGAGTAGTTTGTGGCATCTGTTTCTAGTTTTATCATGTCTTCTGGATAAAGAGGGGTTAGGTTGTCAAAGTTTACCGTGCTCTTTGACTCCTCTGGTGAACAGTCATTCACTTCGTTTACTCTTAATAAGGCAAAGAACCTTTCGTTGTCTTTAGGCGGTCTAATTTGTCCTGCAATCTTATGTCCAGTACGAAGCCTGAAGCGTTTGATTTGAGAATGGGATACGTAGATATCATCAGGGCCTGGAAGATAACTATAGTCAGGTGACCTAAGAAATCCATATCCATCAGGCAAAACCTCAAGGACACCGGATGCATTGATCTTTCCATCCTTCTTTGACTGCATGTCTAAGATTAGAATAATTAAATCTTGTTTTCTTAGGCCCGAGTAATCGCTGGCACCTAGATCAGAAGCAATTTTTTGTAGTTCTTTAACCTTTAACTTTTGTAGTTCACTAGTATTCATTTATTACCCGTAATTAGTTGTTTGGAATATTGTTATCGAAAAAAACAGAAAAGAGTTAGAAAATATAGCTCTTCAGTAAATTTATGACATTCTTATAGTTTATTAAAAGAAATTTTAAAATATTTATTTATTATGGGCCCCCAGTAATGCGTGCCAATAATTGATAAAGAGTCATTGGCGCTAATCTGTTTCTTTGCATATTCAATTGCCTCTGATGAATGTGAAAAGTATTTTGTTTTGTTTTTGTACAGCTTGAAAATAGTTTTCATTTCATAAATTGTCATAGGATTTCTTGATTTGATTTTTGTACAGACTATTTGATCAAAAGTATTGACTATTCTGTCGATGCAGCTAGTAATATTTTTTCTTTTTTGAAGAGCAATTAGTAATATTTTTTTATTTCCTTTATGCATCATTTTTA
>NHIV01000001.1 GCA_002170735.1 bacterium TMED198
CATTTTTCCTGAAAATAATAATATCATCAATATCAGAACATGGAGATAAATATTCACCACTAGTTATTTTAGTTCCAATAAAACCTTCTTTTTTATCTACTAAAAGCTTTTTGTTGGATACAGCAACTTGCTTAACCTCAATGCTATCTAAACTAGAAACAACTGTTCTCCTCTTATGCAATTCGCCATATTTATCCAATAGCATCTCATAATATCTGATAGTATATTGATCAATATGCTTGATATTATTTTCTACTTCTAAAATATTTTCTTCAATTCTATGAATTTCATCAGCAATTTTTTCCATATCAAATTTTGATATTGTTTTAATTTTAATTTCAGTAAGCTGAATTATATCTTCTTTAGTAAGACTCTTTTTAATTTTTCCTGCTAATAGCATCATTGCTTTCATAATAGTATTTATAATTTCGTCCCAAGTAGAACAATCTTCAATTTTTTGATAAACTTTATTTTCAATAAATAGCTTTTTCAAGCTTAAAAAATGCCATTTTTTGTTTAATTTTTCTAACTCAAGATTTAACTCTTTGCTAAATATTTCCTTTGTTTGATCAGAATACCATTTAATTATCTCTTCAACCTTTAAAAAAGTAGGTTTATTATTAACAATTAAGCAACAATTTGGAGATATTGTTACTTCACACGACGTAAAAGCAAATAATGCATCCATAGTTACATGAGGAGATACACCTTTTGTTAAAATTATCTTTATCTCAACTTTCTCAGCAGTATTATCTTCAATTTTTCTTATTTTAATTTTACCTGAATCATTTGCCTTTACTATTGATTCAATTAAGCTTTGAGTAGTTACGTTGTAAGGTACACTCCTAATTATAAGATTTTTATCTTCATCAATGTCAATCTCAGCTCTTATCTTAACTTTTGAACCTTTAAATCCGCCATTGTATTTTGAAAAATCAGCTATACCTCCTGTAATAAAATCTGGAAGTATTTTGATGTTTTTACCATTTATACTGGCGATTAATGCTTTTGTAATTTCTTTGAAATTATGAGGTAAAATTTTAGTTGACAGTCCAACTGCTATCCCTTCTGCACCTTGGAGTAAAATTAGTGGAAATTTTGAAGGAAGTTGAATCGGTTCATTATTTCTCCCATCATATGAATCTTTCCAATTTGTAATCTCTTTATTGAACAAAATATCTTTAGCAAAATCTGATAGCTTAGCCTCAATATATCTTGGTGCAGCGGCTTTATCACCAGTATTTATATTTCCCCAATTTCCTTGAGTCTCAATTAAAAATTGTTTTTGACCTATTTTAACAATTGCATCACCAATTGCCGCATCTCCATGAGGATGATACTGCATTGTATGACCAATAATATTTGCGACTTTGTTAAATCTACCATCATCAATGATTGACATCGAATGTAATATCCTTCTTTGTACAGGTTTTAGACCATCATCTATATTTGGAATAGCTCTTTCAAGAATTACATAAGAAGCATAGTCTAAGAACCACTCATCATATAGCCCTTTTATATCAAATTTTTCCATAGCTGCTATACTTCAATTCCATAATCAATTAAATTATTTATAATATATTCCTGCCTGTCTTGTGTATTTTTACCCATATAGTATGTTAAAATTTCATCAATTGAAGAATTTTGGCTCACTTCTACTGGTTTGAGCCTTATGTTCTTTGAAATAAATAATTTAAACTCATCAGGATTGATTTCACCCAATCCTTTAAATCTTGTTATTTCAATAGAACTTTTTCCAAGTTTTTTAATTGCACTATCTTTTTCCTCTTCATCATAACAATAAAAAGTTTCTTTTTTATTTCTAACTCTAAACAAAGGGGTTTCTAAAATATATAAATGATTATTTTTAACCACTTTATTGAAAAATTGAAGGAAAAAAGTTAAAAGAAGTAATCTAATATGCATTCCATCAACATCTGCATCAGTAGCAATAATAATTTTATTGTACCTTAAATTTTCAATTCCGCTCTCAATATTGAGGGCATGTTGTAGCAAATTAAATTCTTCATTTTGATATACAATTTTCCTACTAAGACCAAAACTATTTAAGGGTTTACCTCTCAAGCTAAAAACTGCCTGTGTTTGTGGGTCTCTAATTTTTGTAATTGAACCGCTAGCAGAGTCTCCCTCTGTAATAAAAATCATTGACTTTTTACGAATAGAAGCATCTCTTCTCATATCATTCAAATGAACCTTGCAATCACGTAATTTCTTATTATGCAAATCAGCTTTTTTTGATGTCTTTTTTGCAATTTTCTTAATCGCAGAAATTTCTTTCCTCTCTTTTTGGGAAGAAAGTATTCTATCTAATAATTTCTGTGACGTATCAGGGTTCTTATGTAAAAAATCATCTAGTTTCTTTTTAATATATCTATTAATAAATACTCTGATCGTTTCTCCATCTGGAGATATTTCATTTGATCCTAACTTTGTTTTTGTTTGTGACTCGAAAACAGGATCTTGTATTTTAATTGAAACAGCCGCAACTATTGAGGCCCTAACATCTATTGGTTCAAAATCTTTTTTATAAAACTCTCTTAAGGTTCTTACAAGGCTTTCTTTGAATGCTGAAAGATGGGTCCCACCTTGAGTTGTATGCTGTCCATTTACATATGAATAGTAATCTTCTCCATACTGGCTGCCATGAGTAAATGCTATCTCAAAATCATCTGATTTGAAATGAACTATTGGATATCTAAATTGTATATTGGTATCTGATTCTTTTAGAAGATCAAGTAAACCACTATTTGATTTAAACTTTTGACCATCAAATTTTATAATTAAGCCAGCATTTAAATATGTATAAGTTTTGATTCTATCAATTATAAAATTTTGTTTATAATTAAAATTTTTGAATATTTTTTCATCAGGTAAAAAAGATATCTCAGTGCCATTTCTTTCTTCTGTTTGGAGATTATCGGTCTCTTTAACCAAATTGCCCATTGAAAAACGTACTTCTCGATACTCACCATCTCTAAATGATCTAGCAATAAACTTTTCAGAGAGAGCATTTACTGCCTTAGTACCTACACCATTCAAACCTACTGATTTTTTAAAAACTTTAGAATCATACTTCGCTCCTGTATTAATTTTCGAGACTGCATGTCTTAATTTTCCCAAAGGTATTCCTCTTCCAAAATCTCTTATTAATATCTGTTGTTTATTAATATTGATCTCAACTGTTTTTCCAAAACCCATAACATATTCATCAATACAATTATCAACAATCTCTTTAATTAAAACATAAATGCCATCATCTGAGCTGGTCCCATCTCCTATTTTGCCAATGTACATACCAGGTCTACTTCTAATATGATCTTTCCAATCAAGTGTTTTTATCGTTGATTCATCATATAAGTTCTTATTCATTGAAGCTCTTATTTTTAGTTAAAGATTTAATTGAAACAAGCCCGTATTCTTTAAAAATTTTCTTTATCTTCTTTGGCAGAGATGGGTTATTTCTAAATTTATAGTATAAATTTTCAACTGACTGTAAATTGATAAACTTTGAAGAATAGTAAAATTCTTCATTATTTATTTTAAAAAGAAATTTAGAATAGTCTAATTCTTGAAAATAATTTTCTTTAAAATATTTTTTTGTATAATCTTCTTCTTTCCCTTTAAGATAGTTATACTCATTAATCATATAGACTGTGCATTTCAATTTATCCCTCAATAGCCATATTCTTAAGAAATCATCCACTTCTGATTCATTAAGAATATTAGAAAAAAAATAAAACCACTGATCTGAAAATAGCTCAAATGACAGGTCGTTAATATTAATATTTTCATTTTCATAATGCAATGAATGAACAAATCTAGGAATAATATTTTTTATTGTGTACAAATCAGAATCAAATGAATTTATAGTTTCATCTAATTTGTTTTGTATATAGCAAAAGGTTTCTTTTGTACCTGTAAAATGATTATTACTAAAACTAATTGGTTCACTAAAATAATTATTTTCATCCATTTCAATAACTAAATCACTGCTCAACAAATCATTAAAAAAAAATATCTTGTTAAAATAATTAAATATTTTCTTATTAGACTCTACAAGAGTATTTGATAAATCTTGTTTCTGATGCTTCTCATCGATAAAATCAAACGTCCAAGATATCACATTAAGTGTATCTTGACGGTCAACCCATATCGGCTCATCATTGTATTGTAAATAATGCTTCAAAGAAATATCAAATATTTGATTCTGAATTAATTTTATTTTTTTTGAAGCAATTAAATACATATTATTAAAAGAGTACTTTTTACCAATTATTAGATCAAAAACCTCTTTGTCAAAAAGTTTTTTTATATTTTGTTTTTTGTAATAAGCATCATTAAAAAAAAATTGCAACTCTTTTATACCTGAAATTGTCATTTCCGTATAAATATTAAGCATCTCTAGATCATTGGGATCAGATGAAAATAGTTTATTATTAATGTTATTTAATAACTCAATTAATCTTTCTGAATCTTCAATAAATATTTCCTTATTTTTAATAGTTAAAACTTTAATGTTATTCATGCAATCTCTAAATAATTTCTCTGATCCAACTAGCAATTTGTTAATACTGCTTATTTTTTCAACTTCAGAAAAATTATTTTGCTTTAGAATTGACTGAATAGATCTAGATAAAGTTTCAATGTAAATTGATGGTTTTGATTTGTGAACTTCCTTATAATTATATTTATAGTCAATAAAATCAAGATGTTCCTTTATTGAATAAAATTCTAACAAGCTTAAATCTCTTAATCGTGTATAATCAATTTGTGATAATTCAATTTTAAATCTATTTATATCTGCTATGTTTTCATTTATTGATGAAAAGTCTTTAAGATCTGGATCTAATGGGTAGCCAAATGCTAAAGCTTTTTCAGGATTGTACATGAGATACCATTTAATAAACGCATTCTTTAAATTAAGAAAAGATTTTTGATGAGAATTTGTGCATGATGTCAACAAAACAATTAATAATAAATATAAAAATTTATTTGAAAAAATAGATTTATTTGACATTTCCAAGCCAATTCATTTTATTCCTAAGTGTTGAAAAATAATCGCTATCATTAAACTGAATAATATTAGCTTTATTTTTTGATTTTTGTATATTAATTACATCTGTTTTTTTTATCTGAATTCGAACTTGGCCATCTACGGCTAAAATCATCCCACCACTATCACTTTCAAACTCGATACTAATAGCACTATTATCAGAAAAAATTATTGGCCTTGCAGATAAGCTTTGTGGGCAAATAGGAGTTAAGATAATTGCCTTCATATCTGGTGATATTATTGGGCCTCCTGATGAAAGTGAATAAGCAGTTGATCCTGTTGGCGATGCAAAAATTAAACCATCACTAGTATACGTATTTAAATATATTCCATTAACTTGAACTTTGCACTTAAGTAATCTTATTGATTCTCCTTGATCAATAATTACATCATTTAAAGCATTGTATTTTATTCTTTGTTGATTAGATGAAATTGAAACTTCTAACATCATACGTTTTTCAATAATATACTCTCTATTAATTATCTTATTAATTTTTTCTTCCATATCACTCTCAGTAGATTGGGCAAGAAAGCCGAAGCTTCCAATGTGTATTCCTAATATAGGTTTCAACAAACTACCTTGTCTCCTGACAGTTGACAGAATGGTTCCATCGCCTCCTGAAGAAATAATCACATCACATTTTTTGTTGAGTTCTTCAAAAGATAAAATTTTATCTCTCAAGATTTGGACTCCTGAACTAAAATTTGAAAGTTGGAAATCGGAAGAAATAAATAAATCAGAGTCTGGAAAGGAATTTATTACTGTATGCAAAGATTGAAAAACTTTAAAAAAATTTTTCTTTCTAAAATTACCTGAATAACCAAATATCATTAATTGTAAAATTAATAATAAATATAATTACTTTTTCTTATGTCTATTCGCACGAAGTCTCTTCTTTCTTTTGTGCGTATTCATTTTTTTTCTTTTTCTTTTTTTACCACAAGGCATTTGTAACTCCTAAAATCCTCTTAATAATGTTTTATTTACTTTGTCTTTTAATAGCTTTGAAACTTTAAAATAGGGCACAAATCTCTCGGAAAGCTTTATAACTTCGTTCGTAGAAGGATTCCTAGCTTCTCTAGCATCCCTCTTTTTAATATAAAAACTTCCAAAACCCCTAATATCAACCCTTTCTCCACGCATTAGAGAGTCAGAAATTGATATAACTAATGAATTAATAACAACTTCAGTTTCAATTTTTGTTAAACCAGTTTTACTCGAAATTTCATTTACTATATCAGCTTTAGTCATAATCTCTATAAAATATACACAATAATTTAGTTCATATCCTTCTCAAATCCACTAATTCTTTTAAATCAATCAATTTGTATAAATCTTTAATTTGGTTCCATATTTAATCTTATTATTTCTCAAACCATTCCATTTTTTAATTTTTCTAACTGAAGTTTTATATTTCATTGCAATATGACTTAAAGTTTCATTCCTTTTAATTTTATGAAAAATATAATTATTTTTTGCTTTTGTTTTTTTAATTGAATCATTATTTCCAATAGGGATTACAAGCTTTTGACCTGGGTATATATGTTTCTTATTTTTAAGCTTTTTATTAATCATCCTTATATCTGCAATTCGGACATTGTACTTTCTTGCGATTAACCATAAACTTTCTCCGTATTTGACTTTATGCTCTTTAAAAATTATTTCATCAATTTTATCTTCATCGACAAGGGCAAAAAGTGAATCAAAATCATTATTACAAGTTAATGGCATCCTGAATGAAAAACTCTCATTTGATTTCAAAGGTGGAATTCTATCTCTTCTAATTTTAGGGTTATATCTTTTTAGCGTTTCAATATCAACATTGGAGCATTTAGAAATAACATCAAGTGTTACGGATTTGTCAATACTGATTTCATGCCACTCCATTTTAGAAGGATTTTGAGAAGGAGAAAAACCATATTTTATTGGATTCTTATCAATAAATATAGCTGCCATCACATTTGGAACATAGTTCCTTGTTTGAAGTGGCAAAGAATGTAAATCCCAGTAATTTTTTGATCCATCTCTTTTGATCGCTCTTCTAACTCTATTTGATCCACAGTTATATGCAGCCAACGCTAAATACCAATCTCCAAACCTTTTATACAAATCCTTAAAGTATCTTGCAGCTGCATATGTTGATCTAATAAAATCCCTTCTTTCATCAACCCACCAATTTTTTTCCATACCATATATTTTACCTGTAGATGCTATAAACTGCCACATTCCAGAAGCATGTGCATAGGAATATGCTTTAGGATTTAATCCACTTTCAATCATTGCAACATAAAATAATTCAGGAGGCACACCCTCCTCTTCTAAAATAGGCAATATTATTGGCTTGAATACACTTACTCTGTGAATCCATTTTTGAAAGGTATCCCTTCCTTGCCCCTTAAAAAAATTAATAATATTAGCAACCTTATTATTATATGTAATTGGCAAATGACCTGGTATAACCTCAACGGTTTCATCTACAAACTCTAGATCCTCTAATGTTTGGGAATATATATAATCATTAAGCTTATCCTTAAATAATGCGACAGATAGTGTATTATTTGGATTATTTGAAGTAATTGCTTTATTTTCAAAATAATCAATAGAAGCCATTAAAAGTTGATTAAACTCTATTTTCTGAAAATCATTTACATTTTCTATATTGATAGATTCAAGGATTTCGAACAAAACTACAAAATTATAATTAGCATTTAAAGTGTCACCAATTGAGTCAAGAATTATTGCATCAGAAAAAATTAACTTTGCTTCTTGAAGCTGATCATTAAAAATATCGAAATTAATATTTTCTTCAACATTCAGATTATCATGAGTACTTTCATCTCCAAATAAAAAACTATTTGATAAAATAAATACCCAAATTATAAATTTTCTTTTATTGTTAAATAGCATCTATTTAGTAATTCCTCCTTTTTGTCTTCGCTGTAATTTACAGTATATATAGGATCGGCAATTGTCATTTCAACCTTACCTGACTGAATTGAATATGATGTTTTTTTATTAAGAATGTTTGCTCCTTTTATTGAAATTGGAACAACTGGAATACTTGTTCTAATTGCTAGAATAAATCCACCTTTTTTAAATTTATTGAGTATACCATTTTCAGATCTTGTTCCTTCAGGGAAAAGTATGATTGAATTTTCATTGTTTGAAATTTGCTTAATTGCTCTATCAACTGATTCTTTTGCTTTATCTTTATTTTCTCTATCAACTTTTATACATCCAATAGCTGACATAGCCCAACCAAGAAAAGGTATTGGAAATAGTTGCTTTTTGGCTAAAAATACTATATTATGATTGATTGATGATAAAATAATTAATATATCTAATGCACTTGAATGATTTGCCATAAAGATTAGTTTAGGGAATTTGGTTTTATAAATTTTTTCATAACCTTTTACCTCTACTTTTACAAAAGATGCTTTAATTAACCATTTTGCCCAAAATCTAGCAATAATACCAACGTATTTTTTTCTATAATCTATTAACCCAAAAATAATTACAATTGTTCCTAAGAAAACAGTTGCAATTAATAAGTTGAAATAAAACCAAACTATTTTCAAAATTATGTAATTTCTTTTGTTCCCATGTAGCTAACTAATGGGTTAGGAATATTTATCTTTCCACTTTTTGTTTGATATGTTTCTATGATTGCGACAAACAACCTAGGTGTAGCAAGACCTGATCCATTAAGCGTATGAATAAATTTATGTTTACCTGTTTCTTTGCACTTGTACCTAATATTACCTCTATGAGATTGGAAGTCAAGAAAGTTACTACAACTGGATACTTCCAAATATTTTTTTTCAAATGGGGACCAAACTTCAATATCATAACACTTTGCGGCAGAGAAAGAAAGATCTCCTGAACATAATTCAACTACTCTATAATGCAATCCAAGATTTTGTAATATTTCTTCTGCATTATTTAGAATTTCTTCAAGTTGATAATATGAATTTTCAGGTTTAGAAAATTGAACCAATTCAACCTTATTAAACTGATGAACTCTTAGCAGGCCTCTAGTCTCCTTGCCATAGCTCCCAGCCTC
>NHIV01000002.1 GCA_002170735.1 bacterium TMED198
AAGGTTTTCCATTCAACTGTTCAGGCATATATTGATAAAATGCATTTGCAGGACGAGGTAAAGTCTGCGGAAAATATTGAAGATGTTTTGCCAGCATATATGACAAGAACTTCACATAAAATTAGTCCTGATAAACGCGTAATGATACAAGGAAAACTACAAACCTTTGTAGATCATAGTATCTCATCTACAATCAATCTTTCTGAAGATGTTGAGCCCGAAACTATATCGGATATCTACCTTAAAGGATGGAGGAGTAAGCTTAAGGGAATTACTATATATAGAGATGGCAGTAGGTTCCCAATTTTGAGTACTGAAGGAGAACTTACAGAGTTTCAGCAGGTAAAGGATAAAAACTTTAAAATAATGCAGAAAGATGGCAATGAAGTCGTTGTAAATGCGGATGAAGTTATTAAATTACCTAATGGATCGCTTACCACAATTTATCATTTTATGAAAAACAATAACAATTTAGATATAGAAGATATTCTTCAAAACAAAGAGATTGAGGAAATGACGGTATGATTAGGCTTGAATCTGAATCGAAAATTTCCCAAGTAGAAGTTAAAAAAACTGATGCTGGAAATCAGGAATCTAATCAAAAACAAAACAATGCCCAAAAGCAACCTCCATCAACATTTAGACCGGAAGTAGTGGATGCAAAGGTTTACAAGCTTAAAAGCGCTTTTGTAAAAAACTCTGTTTTCATTACTTTGAGCTACATACAAAGTGGTGGTCAGATTAGGCCAATTGAAATTTTTATCAATTCAAAAGATTTAACAAGAGCTCCAGAGTATGTAGTTCTGACAAGATTAATTTCTGCTATTTTTAGAAGAGCAACAAATCCTATGTTCATTTTAGAGGAACTTCAGGGCATATTTGATCCAAATGGTGGATCATTTAAAGAAGGTAAGTATTATCATTCCTTCTACGCTGAGATTGCTGAGACAATTGAAAGATTCTTTTTTGACGTTGGAATTATAAAAAAAAAAGATGAAGATGTTGGAATTATAAAAAAAAAAGATGAATTTTTAGACAGCAGAAGTAAGGCTGCTCAAACTAAAGAATTTTCCTCAGAACTATTTAACTCAGAATTTCGTTTGTGTCCAGAGTGCTCACATAAGTCCCTGAAAACTGAAAATGGATGTGATTCTTGTATAGAGTGCGGATATAGCAAGTGTGATAAATAGTTCATTATTTTCCTAATTTTATAATAAATTTTCTTGTAGTTTTTAAACACGTATTAAATATGTTGAAAATATTTATAAATATTATACTTTTTATTTCTACAATTTTTTCCCAAGAAGAAATTGGAGGAACTTTATATGGTGAAGACTTAATTAGTTTTTTAAGGCAAAACTATAAAACTACCTCTACTCCAGGATATGATAATGCTAGAGATATTCTGTATAGTCAAGTTGATAGTCAAGATGGAAGCTTGCGCGGAATCTATACAAACTTCGAGATTCAGTTAAATCCAAATGCAGATCCTAGCTCCAATGCTTATGATCAAGGCATAGACTGTGAGCACCTTTGGCCTCAGAGCATGTATCAAGGAACAAATCCAATGAAAAGTGATATGCATCATCTTCGGCCCTGCAAATCAAACGTTAATAGCTCTAGAGGAAACAAGCCGTATAATGAAATCAATGATAGTAGTACTAACAATTGGTATTGGTTAAATATAAACAGTAGCAATATTCCTAATTCAAATATTGATGAGTATAGCGAGTCTTCGTCTTCATTTTTTGAGCCAAGAGAAGATAAAAAGGGTGATATAGCAAGGTCAATGTTTTATTTTTATACAATGTACTCAGAAGTTGCTAATGACAATTTTTTTGAACCTCAGATGGAAATTTTGTTGCAGTGGCACTACCAAGATCCTGTTAATAGTACAGAGATAGATAGAACTTGGAAGATTGCACAATATCAACAGAATAAACCAAATCCATTTATATTAGATTCTACATTAATCCAAAGAGCATACTTTCAATCAAGTAGTTTAGTTGGTGACATTAACTTAGATTTGGTTGTAAATATTTTAGACATTGTTTTTCTTGCTGGATTTATACTTGGTGATAATGATCTTGATTCCCAGCAGCTCTTAGCGGCAGATCTTAATGTAGATGAACAAATCAATGTTTTAGATATTGTGGAAATAATAAATATTATTTTAGAATGAATAGATCTTTCGCAGCACAAATAGTGCTTGTATTTATACTAACCTTTGCATGCCAAACTGATTCAGATAAAATTTCAACTACTTCTGGTTTAAATTATAAAGAGATAGTTATTGGAAATGGTAGAAAGCCAGTATCAGGTGATAAGCTGAAAGTTCATTATACTGGAATGCTTGAAGATGGAACAGTATTTGATAATTCTTATGATAGAGGATTTCCTATACAATTTATTTTAGGACAAGGGCAGGTAATAAAAGCTTGGGAGGAGGGTTTGCAATCAATGAATGTTGGAGGAAAAAGAAAGCTAATAGTCCCTCCTCATCTTGGCTATGGCGATTTAGGTTCACCGCCAATTATTCCACCTAATACAACTTTAATTTTTGAAGTTGAACTTATAGCTATTGAGAAAAGAGATGTTGAATTTGATGTTCCGGGAAGAGATGAAAGGACTGATTCAGGAATAATGATGATTATTCATAAGGAAGGAAGTGGTGCTAAACCATCCAATGGAAAATCAGTTGAAATACACTACACAGGTATGTTGCATACTGGTAAAGTGTTTGACAGTACCCATGAAAAAGGAGAAACTTATAATTTTATTTTAGGTGAAGATAATGTAATAAAGGGTTGGGAGGAGGCTCTATATTTAATGCGTGAAGGAGAAAAAAGAAGTGTTATTATACCTCCAAATTTAGGGTATGGATCAAAAGGTAAGGGAGAAACTGTTCCACCTAATTCAACTTTAATTTATGAAATTGAATTGGTAGATGTTAAATAGATCATTAATTAATATTATTTTTTTAGCTTTATTTTTATATGGATGTCAATCAGATACATATACATGGTTTACAGGAAGTATAGAAAAAGCAAAGGAATCTGCTGGAACAAAATTAATTATGCTTGATTTTTATACTCCAAATTGAGGTGGATGCCTTAGGCTGGATGCTGAAACATTTATTGATAGAGATATTATTTCATTTTCAAAAGATAATTTTATTAGTTTAAAACTTAATGCAAATAAATTCCCAGGAGATTCTTTGTACAATCGTTATCAGTGTAAAGGTGTACCAAGCTTAGTATTTATAAATAAGGATGGTCAGGAAATTGATAGAATAGTTGGTTTTAGAGAGCCAAGTGATTATTTAAATAGCATTAAAAAAATTAGTTCAAATATTGAAACATTTTTCAGCTTAAGAAATCAATATTTTTCTGGAAAACATTCGATTGAGCTTCTTTCAATGTTAGCCAACAAATATGATCAACAATCTAAATTAGACAGTGCAAATATTTTATATAACAAACTTAGTACTTATAAACTATCCAAAGAAATGAAGTATGAAGTTGAGTACTTTAAATCTAAGTATCAACTTTCAAAGAATAATGATCCTTCATTAATCACTGACTATATTAATACCTATACTGGTTCTCCATACATCAAAAAAGCATTTCTAAGGAAAATTAGTTTTTTTAGGATTCAAGAAAATAAAGGTTTTGAAATTAAAACGTATGTTGAGGCCATAAGTTCTTTTCCTAATGATTATTCTCTTTTAAATAGATATGCATGGAGGATGACAGAGTTAGGTGTTAATTTAGTTGATGCATTAAATAAAAGTTCGCATGCTATAAGTTTAATTGAAGATGAAAAGGAAAAGGCCATGGTTATTGATACAAAAGCTGAAATTTTGTGGAAGCTTAATAGATTTGAGGAGTCAGTAGATGAAATAGATAAGGCCTTAAGAATAGATCCTGAAAATTCATATTATATCAAACAAAAATCCAAATTTTTAAATTCTCTAAGCAAGAAAATATCAAGCTCTATTTAGTTTTATTTTCATTTAAATAAATTAAATTTATTCCCATTAGAGTTAGATCAAGATTAATTTCATGATTAAATTTTATAATTGGTGAAATGATTCGACTAAAACCTCCAGTTAAAATTATTTTTAAATTTTCATTTTCTATAATTTCTTTTTTTATTCTTTTAACCATTCCATCAATACTATCAACAGCTCCTAGAACAATACCTGACTGAAGGTTGGTTAGAGTGTTTTTGCCTATTACATGTTTAGGAATTTCATAAGTTACTTTATTTAAGAGGGCAGCTTTAGAGATCAAATTTTCTGATGAAACCTCTATTCCGGGAGCAATTGCTCCTCCAATAAATATTTTATCTTTATTGATCACATCATAGGTAGTAGCTGTTCCAAAATCTATTACTAAACATGGCAGCTTGTATAACTCTTTTGCTGCATATGAATTACATACTCTATCAATTCCTACTTCTTTAGTAGATTCAACATCCATTAATAGGCCGCAGTTATTATGGCTAATAACTTTAGATTTAAAGCTATTTTTTTTAAGTAGCTTGACTAACCTTTCAGTTTGGCTTGGATCAACAGAGCTTATGACAGCTAATGCTCCACTTTTATTTGCTCTCATATAGCTTAGCACTGAGAAGGGATCATTTTTTTTAAATACAGATTTACTTAACAGTTTATTATCATAAAATAATCCACAAGTGGTACTTGTGTTACCTATATCAATAGCAAACATATTCATAATTCAAATATAGCACTTGAAATATTTTTAAGTTCGTTATTAATTTCAATTTTTGCACTTCCATCTTCATTTAGAGACTTAAAAATTCCACTATATGCAGAATTACCAACATTAAATTTAACTAATTGATTAACATGGCAACATCCATTCATCCACTCATCTATTGGTATCTTGCATGAGACATAATTTTTTTCAAAAAAATTTAGTATAAATGCAAGAAAAGGTTCTCTTTGGATTGATTGGTCTAGCTCAATGGAAATTGATGTAGAGCCTTTAATTTCCAAATCGTCAATGTTATCATTCACGTTAATTCCTATCCCAACTACAAAAAAGTTAGTTGACTTATATTTAATCTTGTTGATTAAAATTCCTCCAACTTTCTTATTGTTTAAAATTAGATCATTGGGGAACTTAAATTTAAGTTTCTTGCCTAGGATTAGTTCGTAGGCTTCAGATACACTTGTAGCCACTAGAAGAGATAGATGTCTGTTATCAAATGATGTATTTTCTCTAATCAAAAATGAAAATGTAAGACTTTTATAGGGTGTAGAATACCATTTTGTATTTCTTCTTCCAACTCCATTTAATTGTTTTTCTGCTAGGCATGTATAGCCATGTGTATCTTTTTTTATTGCCTCGATTGCATTCAGGTTTGTTGAAGTTGTTTCTCTAAGGTATACAAATTCTCTACCAATATACTTTGTTTTTAATTGAGATTCAAATAGGGGTATAAAAAACATAATCTAGTTTGTATATTCACCAAAAGTTTTTCTTAAGATCTTAGAAATTTCTCCAAGAGTGATATTATTTTTAACTGCTTCAATTGTAGCAGGCATTATATTATTATTGCTTTGGACGTAATTTTCAAATTTTTTAATTGCTAACTTAGTTTTTTTACTATCCCTAGACCTTTTAAATTTTTTTAATTTATCAATTTGTTTTTTTGATTCTTTGGAATTTATTTTTTGAATATCATAAGAAAGGCTATCCTCATTATCATTAAAATCATTCAAGCCAACAATAATCTTCTTTTTTTTCTCTATATCCATTTGATAATTATAAGCTGATTGACCTATTTGTTCCTGCTGAAAATTATTTTCAATTCCTTTAATTGCACCTCCTAATGAATCAATTTTTTCAATAAGCTTTTCAGATCCATCAATAATCGCATCTGTAAGCTCTTCAATGTAGTAGCTCCCAGCTAGCGGATCAGGAACATCAGGAATATTTGTTTCATGAGCAATAATTTGTTGAGTCCTAAGTGCCAATTCAGCTGCTTTTTCATTTGGCAAGGCAAGAGCTTCATCTTTAGCATTGGTATGAAGAGATTGGGTGCCACCAAGTACTGCTGCTGTAGCTTGAAGGGTTGTTCTTACAACGTTATTATCAATTTGTTGTGCCTGTAGACTTGAACCAGCTGTTTGAGTATGAAACCTACATTTCATAGCATTTGAATCAGATGCACCATACCGTTCTTTAATAATTTTAGCCCAAATTACTCTGGCTGCTCTAAACTTAGATATCTCTTCAAAAAAATTATTATGGGAGTTAAAGAAAAAGCTAATTCTTTTAGCAAATTGATTGACATCAAGTCCCCTTTCAACTGCAGCATCTACATATGCGATTGCATTACTAAATGTAAAAGCTAGCTCTTGCATAGAATCTGAGCCAGCTTCTCTTATATGATAACCAGAAACTGAAATACTATTCCATCTAGGCATTTCATTCGAACAAAACTCTATAATATCAGTTACAATTTTCATGCTAGGAGTTGGAGGAAAAATTTGCGTTCCTCTTGCAATAAACTCTTTAAGGATATCATTTTGGACAGTTCCACTAAGCTGATTTAGAGCAATATCTCTTTTATGTGCAACTCCTACTAAGAATGATAGCAATATTGCAGCGGTTGAATTAATAGTCATTGAAATTGATATTTTATCTAAAGGTATTTTATTTAAAAGAACCTCCATATCCTCAATAGATGATATGGGAACTCCAACTCTTCCAACCTCACCATCAGATAAGCTATGATCTGAATCATAACCAGTTTGAGTAGGTAGATCAAATGCAACAGATAGACCCTTTACCCCTTTATTTATCAAAAACTTATATCTTTTATTTGTTTCCTCAGCACTTGTATACCCAGCATACTGCCTCATTGTCCATAAGCGTTTTGCATACATGCTTTCATATATACCATTTCTAAATGGATAAATTCCTGGAAAATATTTTTTTTTGGTATTCTTCTTAGAGTTATCTGACTTCTTATTTGTAGACATTATATATTATTTATATCTTATAATAGTTATAATAAGTAATTTATTTATATAAAACATAGAAATCATTTTAAAAGGATTAAAATATGAATTCCAAAAAAATTATAGAAAGTCTTAATGAGATATATAAGATAGAACTTGCAGGTGTAATACGCTATACTCACTATGCTTTAATGATTGTTGGTCCTAATAGAATCCCTCTTGTTGCTTGGATGAGAGAACAAGCTAAAGAATCTCTTATGCATGCAGATATGGCTGGTGAACACATTACTGGATTAGATGGGCATCCCTCTATTGAAACTGCAAATGTTGTAGAAACGAATAAGCACTCAGTTGTGGAAATATTAAATGAAGCACTTGAACATGAAAAGCTAGCAGTTGATGGATACTATGATTTACTTGAATTAGTCAAAGATAAGTCTGTTTATCTTGAAGAGTATGCAAGGGGTATGATTGGTACAGAGGAAATACATCTTACTGAGGTGAAAAAGATGCTTAGAGACCAGAACTAGAAACTTTATTTTTAGCCCATTTAAGAATTTTTTTAAATAGTTTAAAATGTTTAGCTAACAATAGTAATCCAGGAATTCCAAACATCCATCCTTGGAATATTGGTATTAAGCCTCCAATAAGTCCAATAACTATCAAAATAAATCCAGCAACTATTTCGATTGTTTTTTTCATTTAATATTTTACTTTGCAAAAGTTTAATTTTTCTTTTTCTTCAGTTAACATGTTATAGAATGAAACAGCTCCATCCTTTTGTTTGTTCCATAAAAATGTATTTGAAATCTCATTATATTTAATCCATCTGTACGACTGGTGCTCATCTGATAGTCTTATTTTTTTTGATGATGCTAATACACCAAAAATTGGGATTATATTCATTCTATCATATGCAGCTTCATAGTAAAAACTAACTTCATCTATAACGTACATTGTTTCAGATTTAATACCTGTCTCCTCTTCAAGTTCACGTATTGCAGCTTCATCTGGCTTTTCATTGGCATTGATTTTTCCAGTGACACACTGCCATATGTTAGGATAAATCTTTTTATCTCTTGATGTTTCAAGAGCGAGTAGTTTATAGTCACCGTCTTCCTTGAAAGCAACGTGACAATCTATACATCTAACTATATTTTTTGTCATATCTATTTACCTTCATAGTTGGAAATAAATTCTTTTGACCAAT
>NHIV01000003.1 GCA_002170735.1 bacterium TMED198
CAGCTATTCTAAAATCGCAAGCTAGTGCAAGCTCAACTCCACCACCTAAAGCTGCACCATTAATAACACTTATTACCGGGATTTCTAAATTATATATTTTACTAAAACAATTTTGTATATTTTTTACTGCATCAAAAATACTTTTATCATTCATTTTACTTCTTTCTTTCAGATCTGCACCTGCACAGAAGTGTCTTTGCCCTGAATGGACAATTAAACACTTAGCATCTAATTTAGAAATTTTATCAAGAGCATTGGATATTGTTAATACAAAATTATTCGATAAAGCGTTTACAGGAGCCCTATTCATTGATAAAAAGGCAATTTTATCTTCTATGTTTATACTAATATTATCCATTTATATCCAACTCCATCATTGATAAAGCCTGTCCTAAGGTTTTACCTTGGGCATCATGCATCAAAGATTTACTTCCTCCTCCATCAAGGCAGTCACATAAAATAAAATTTAATGCCAAAATATTATCAAGTTCATATCTTATTACATCTCCTTTAATAATTTCTGAAAAATAATCTTTTATTATAGACTCACTTAGATACTTTTTTGCCCATTCGTAGTGCTTTAATGTGTGAAAAATAACACCAATATTTGCATCAGATCCTTTATCACCTGATCTAGTGTTAGCAATATCTCCAAGTTTTATGATCATCGTACATCAACCTCTATTTTTATAAGCTCTTTAGGTATGAGAGTAGGCCAATATGCTATTACTTCTTTAGGCTTTGGCCTCCCACCACTAAAACCTGTAACACCTGGAGGGCCTGCTGTAATAAGAGGTGCAATTTCTTTTCCAAACATTTCAACCTTTCTCTTTGAATCATCATGGACTGAAAGCTTTAAAACAATCTCATTTGCGCTTTTATTTTCATCATCAACCCCACCAGGGCAAGCTGAAAGACCTATAAAATCTGTTTTTTTTCTTTTAAACTCTATACCCCTTTTTTTAAGCCTACCCCAAACAAGATCTGAAGCTAATTTTGACTTCTCTTTCGCATCAGGCCCTGAAATTGTTAAACTACCTTCGGCTTTATATCCATCAAAATAACAAATAGAGACTTTGTAGGTATCAGTAGGAGAAAATCCTTTCACATTAGAGACTCCAACTATATTTTTTTCTTTTTCAACCAAATTTACACTTGTAAAATCTACTTTCACATCAGGAGAAATATAATTCTGAGGATCTCCCATCTCATAAAGTAACTGCTCTGACACAGTAAGCTTGTTTATCAATCCTCCCTTGTTCTTATCTTTAAAAACTATAAAGTCTCCACTTTCACTCATTTCTACAATAGGATAACCTATATCAACAAGATCTTCAATTTCATACCATCTACTATAATTGCCACCTGAGCACTGCGCTCCACACTCAATAATATGACCGGCAACAGTACCTGAAGCAAGTCTATCAAAATTATTTTCAGACCAATTAAAATGATTTATACACGGACCTAAAACTAAACCTGGATCGGAGACTCTTCCTGCTAAAATAATATCTGCACCCTTTTCAAGAGCAGTTGCTATTGAAAAACTATTAATATATACATTCGCAGAAACAATCCTATCCTTAATCGATGAAAACTTTTCATTAGTATCAAGATGATTCAGGTCGTAGCCTTTATTATGAAAATTTTCTACTTTATGAAGAATATCATCACCTGAAATTATTCCAACCTTTTTATTGCTACTGTTGTCCTTAAGAATTTTAGAAATCTCTTCTCTGCAACTTTCTGGGTTTGCACCACCTGCATTGGAAATTACTTTGATGTTATTCTTCTCAATATATGAAATGCCGTCCTTAATAAGTTGAACAAAATCTGAAGCATAACCCAAATTAGGATTCTTTCTTTTTTGCTTTTGCATAATTGACATTGTTACTTCAGCTAAATAATCTAATGTAAGGAAATCTAATTTGCCATATTTTAACAAATCTAATGGTGCATGTACTGAGTCTCCCCAAAAACCTTGACCATTAGCAATACGAATAGTTTTTTTCATACTTGAAACACTCCAAATTTTGGAGAAGGGCACTTTTCCTGATTATTAATTATTTCTAATGATCTAATGAAAATTCTCCTAGTATCTCTTGGATCTATAACTTCATCAACCCATAACCTTGCAGCTGCATATTTAATGTCTGATTGTTGGTCATATCTACTCTTTATTTTTTTATACATCTCATCTTTAATTTCTTTATCAATAGCACCCTTTTTAGATAAATTTATTTGGAGCAATGTTTTTGCAGCCTGATCACCGCCCATTACTGCAATTTTTGATGAAGGCCATGCATAAACAAATCTTGACTCATAAGATCTTCCTGACATTGCATAATTCCCCGCTCCATAACTACCCCCTGTTATCAATGTAATTTTAGGAACAACACTATTTGATACAGCATTAACCATCTTTGCGCCATCTTTTGCAATCCCACCCCATTCTGAATCTTTTCCAACCATGAATCCATTAACATCATGAATGAAAATAATTGGTATTCTATCTTGATTGCAATTCATTATAAACCTAGAAGCTTTATCAGCAGATTCAGAGTAAATTACTCCACCCATTTGAAGTTCACCTCTATAATTTTTATCTATGAGTTTTTGATTTGCAACGATACCAACTGAATATCCTCCTATTTTTGCATTACCACATATAATAGTTTTTCCAAATGAACTCTTAAATTCCATAAATTTACTATCATCAATGATTCTGGCTATAACCTCTTTAACATCATACTGCGATGGATTAGCAGGATTGAATATACCAAGTAAGTCTTGTTTCTCAAAATAATTATCCACATAACTATCTACATTCATAAATTTTTTTTGATTGAAATTTACCGATGAAATTATATCTTTTATCTTGCTAATAGCTGACAAGTCATCTTTAACATGATAGTCTGTTGTCCCACTTATTGAACTGTGAGTTTCAGCGCCACCTAATGTCTCTTGGTCTACTTCCTGGCCAATAGCAGCTTTTACTAATGCAGGACCAGCTAAAAACATAGATGCTCCTTCCACAATTATATATTTATCACACATAACCGGTAAATATGCACCTCCCGCTACACATGGGCCCATTACACAGGCTATCTGGGTTATTCCAAGAGCTGACATTCTTGCATTGTTGTAAAAAATTCTCCCAAAGTGCTGCTCTCCAGCAAAAACTTGATTTTGAAGAGGAAGAAAAATTCCAGCTGAGTCTACTAAATATATTACAGGCAAATTATTTTGAAGTGCAATTTTTTGACAGTGAAGAGTTTTACTTAGTGAAATTTCAAAATAAGCACCTGCCTTCACTGTGGCATCATTTGCAATGATCATGCAATCATGATTTAAAATTTTACCAATACCTGCTACAACCCCTGCTGCTGCAGGAGAACCAAATTCATTGTACATCTCATAGCCAGCCATAATACCTACTTCCAAAAAATCAGACTTTGAATCAATTAGATGTAAAATTCTTTCTCTAGCAGTTAGCCTGCCTTTATCATGTTGCTTTTGAATCTTGTTTTCACCACCACCAAGAGTTATTTTGTCTTTAATCAAATTGATTTGATTTATAATTTTTTCAAACTTATTCTTATTTTCGGCGAAAGAATCTTTGTCCCAACTGCTTATATCTGATCCAATTCTATCCAACTGTATCCCAATCTCCAATATTTTTATACTTATTATATCTTTCTTCTAAAAGAATTTCAATGGGTATGCTTTTAAGTTCCTCTGTAGCATCAATAATTACATCTTTAATTATTTGAGCTGCACCCTCAACATCACTATGAGCTCCACCCTTAGGCTCTTTAATAATCTGATCAGCAATACCCATTTTAAGTAGATCATAAGAAGTAACTTTCATTGAATTTGCAGCCTCTTTTGCCTTGGATGGATCTCTAAACAGTATTGATGCGCAACCTTCAGGAGAAATAACAGAATACCATGTGTTTTCCATGCATAGTATTCTATCTGACAGACCAATTCCAAGTGCTCCTCCAGAAGCGCCTTCACCAATTACTATAGAAATAGTTGGAACTTTGATATTTGACATAACCAATAAATTGTTAGCAATTGCCTCGGCTTGACCTCTTTCTTCAGCCCCCAATCCAGGGAAAGCTCCAGGTGTATCAATTAATGAGACAATAGGCAAATTGTATTTCTCCGCAATTTTAAACAGTCTTGCTGCCTTCCTGTAACCTTCTGGTCTCATCATGCCAAAGTTTCTATTTACTTTTTCTCTGGTTGTTCTTCCTTTCTCCTGCGCTGCAATCAAGACCTTTGTCTTATTTATTTTAGCTAATCCACAAATAATAGCTGAATCATCTCCAAAATGTCTATCTCCATGAATTTCAAACCAATAATCACAAATTCTACTTATATAGTCATTAGAATGAGGTCTTTCAGGATGCCTTGCTATTTGAAGTCTCTCCCATCTACTTAAATTTGAGAAAATCTCTTCTCTTTTATTTCTAAGCTTAGATTTCAAATCCTTTATTGCATCTGAAACATCAACCCCTGTTTTTATAAAAGTAGAGTTTAATTGATCTATTTTTTCTTCAATTTCTTTTAAGGGCTTCTCAAAATCTAAATAAAACTTAGCCATCAACTAATTATATACCTTATTATAATTTCTAAATCTAGCATAGGAGAATAATTCTGCAAATATAAATTTTCAAAATGAGATCCTGAATTATATTTATTAAGAACTGATGATGGATTTATTATTCCTGGTTTAATCTTTGCAGCTTCATCATCTATATCAGAACCAACAATAGACATTCTACCTATAAAAACATTTGCAAATTGAGGAATGTGCTTGATCAGTCTGTATTCAGATTGGAATAAATGTATTTTTTTTATGTGTAAATTTTTTGTGCTTTTAGAATAATAAGAACCTCTTAAAAAATAGTACAAGGATAGAGGAAGCGAAATTAATATAAAAATTGATGACAGCAAAATATCAAGTACCCTCTTAGATAAAATAAAAAGATTGTCAAAATAAGGAAGGTTAATATTCACAATTGGAATGCCTGATACATGCTCAACAAGTCCTTTACTAATAATATATTTATTGTTAGTTGCAACAATTTTAAATGCTGAACCAGCTAGGTTTATTTTAGATGAAAGTTTAATAATCTCATTAACAGTTAGTGAGCTCTCTGATACAATTACATCAGTAATATGATATTTCTCAATTAGAGAAATTACATCTGATAGTCTGCCAAGATATTTATGCTTTGAATTTAGCGATGTTTTATCGACATATCCAATTATTTGATAGTTAGTTGACTCAACTGTCAGCTTATCTAGAATATGAGTATTTGATCCAATAACAATTACTTTTCTAGCAATTTTTGAAAGTATATTACTTGTATCTTGATAGGGGATTCTATAAATCATTCTAAGTAAAAAAGTTGATAGCCCTGAAAAAAGTATAGAAAGTAACATTACCACTCTTGAAAAAGCTAAATCTTTAAAGAAATATGTTGAGGTCGATGCACCAAATAAAACTAGAACTGTTACAAATAATGAGCCATAGGCAAACATACTACTTCTTTTATATATTCCACCAAAAAGTGAAGCTACCACCCACCAGAAAATAATGTTTACCAGCATTGGAAGGTGATCAGAAAAAAGATTGTAGATCTGAATATTACCAAATTTTAAGTTGTACCAAAAAATAACTGAGGCATTAAATGATAGAAATACAAAAATTAAATCAAAAAGTAAAAGAGTAATAGATTGAAGGTTCTTAATAATGCTTGTTTTTATTTTATCAAAAAATATTCCCAATAATATTGTCCATTTGAAAGCTCTCCAAGGCAAGATTGAATTATGATATTTTTTATAAAAATAAATCATAGACTCATAAAATTTATGCTTCACAATAAAGGGAGCGCTTGAAGAGCTTTCTCCTTTGTAGTGAATAATATGTGCTTTTGGGTAGTATTTAACTTTAAATCCTTGCTTCAATGCTCTTAGGCAGTAGTCAGTATCCTCAAAATATAGAAAAAAATTTTCATCAAATAATCCAACGGACTCTATAACTTTTCTACTAATCATCATGCAAGAACCACTTACAGAATCAACCTCTGATATGGCATTCACATCTATATCTTTATAGTTATATTTAGAAAAAAACTTAGTTTTAGAAAAGATTTTATTAAGTCCTAATACTTTTGAAAGAGAAATAAAAAAACTAGGAAATCTTCTTCTTGAAGAAAGCTGAAAACTTCCATCTGGATTGAAAACTTTTGCACCAAGAATACCAGTATCACTATTTCTTTCAAGATATCCCCTCATCTTAGCCAGGGCATTATTAGATATAATAGTATCAGGATTGACGAGGCAAATATATTTTCCAGAGCTTTTTTTAATTGCCTTGTTTACTGCTTTTGAAAAGCCATAATTGGAGTCAAGTTGAATCCATTTGACCATTGGAAATTGTTTTATTATTTTCGACCTGCTGTTATCATAAGAATCATTATCTACAACAAGTATTTCAAATGAATTTTGGTTCATAGATCCGTTCAAGATTGATGATAGACATTGACTCAGATAATGAGCTACATTATAGTTTACAATAATTATAGAAAGCTTCATTAAATCATTCCAAAAATCTTCTTGATCCTTATGAATGGAACCATCCATATAGCTTCAAAAATAATTTTTTTTGTCATTTTTGACTTGCCTACCGTTCTATCAATAAATATTATTGGAACTTCTTTTATTTTATAGCCTTTATACTTCGCTTGACAATTCATCTCAATTTGAAAGCTGTAACCTTCAGATGAAATCATATTTAGATCAATGCTATTAAGAACTTCCGCCTTAAAGCATTTAAACCCACCAGTTAGATCCTTGACATTTACTCCTGTTATAATTTTTGCATAAACATTTGCAAAATAGCTTAGAATCAGTCTTCTAAGTGGCCAATTTACCACATTGATTCCTGTTAAATATCTACTTCCTATTACGACATCATTAGAATTAATTTCATCTAAAAGACTGGGGATAGAATTTGGGTTATGAGAAAGATCTGCATCCATTTGAATTATTGTATCATAACTATTATTTAAAGCCCACTTAAAGCCTTCAATATATGCAGAAGAAAGTCCAAGTTTGCCATTTCTATTTATCAAAAAAATATTATATTTTTTCATAAGTGTTCTAATCTTATCTGCTGTACCATCAGGAGAATTATCATCAACAAACAATATGTCTATATCCAATTTTAAAGAAAATATCTTAAAAACGAGCTCAGATATATTATCTGATTCATTGTATGTGGGTATAATTGCAAGGGTCTTCATCAACTTATTAAATTTGAAATTTGCCTTAAACAATGCTCCGTGTTAAGCGATGCAAAACAAATTTCTTTTTCAATTTTTTTTGAAGAAATATTTGATAGAACAGGTCTTTTTGCTACGAAATTCATATCGATCGATTTGGAAGCAATTAACAAACTTTCATCTAGATTGAAGTATCGACAAATTAATTTGGAAAAATGTAACCTACTAATTGGATTTAATCCCGCATAATGATACAGACCAGATAAATTCATAATGATTGACTTTTGAATTGCAACTGCAAGAGATCTTGACCAAGTTGGAGTTGAGAACATATCAGATGCAACCTTAATTTTATTTTTCATTAACAAATTATTATATACCCAATGGAAAAAACTATTAAAATCATGACTGAAAACTGATGAAGTCCTTAGTATTAAAAAATCTTTATTGCTCCCTCTAAGAAAGTTTTCAGCTTCTAGCTTAGTTCTTCCATAAACATTTATTGGATTTGGAATACTATCCTCGAAGTACATTTTTTCCTTACCATCAAAAACATAATCTGTTGATACTTGAATTATCTTTGTTTTTTTTGTAGATAGATTAACAATATTTTTTAAGCCAACTACATTTATTTGCTGGGCTTTATCCTTGAATCTTTCGCAAGCATCAACATTAGTAAGTGCAGCACAATTTATCACTACATCTGGATCATACTTTTTTAGCACCTCTGATACATTCTTTCTGCTTGTAATATCTAGTTTTATAGAGTTTATTCCCATTTTTTCAGATGGAATAACCAAAAAATCAGAATTTAGCTGATCTACAACATAGGTTCCAAGTTGTCCATTTGAGCCTGTAACTAGAACCTTTTTCAACTATATTGACGCTCCGTTGCTCTTGAACTCAATAAGCTTTGCATGAACAGCCTCATTTGATAGAGCTATAATTTCTGCTGAAAGAACAGCTGCATTTATGGATCCTGCCTTTCCAACTGCAACAGTAGCAACTGGTACGCCTTTAGGCATCTGTACTGTTGAGAGCAAAGAATCAACACCATCCATGACACCTCCAGGTAAAGGAACTCCAATTACAGGGAGTGTAGTATTTGCTTTAACAGCTCCTGCCAAATGCGCAGCCATACCTGCTCCAGCAATAATAACAGAGTACCCACTTTCTTTTGCCTTTGTCGAAAATTCAGAAACTAAATTAGGGGTTCTGTGTGCGGACATTACATGGACCTCATAATCAATTTTAAAATAATCAAGATAAGGCAGCCCTGCTTCCATTGTTAATCTATCACTTTCACTGCCCATTAATATTGCAATTTTATTAGACATTTTTCTCCTTAATAGCTTTTGTTTATATATTTAAAAATTACCTCAAATTGTTTTAAATAAAACAGTTTTTCTTTTCCTGGATTATTAACCATTGAGAACATCACAAAGGTACTATCTCCAATCTCTCTGAAAAAAGCCTGAAATGGACCACCTACAAGCTTTTCTGGATGCTCATACAAACCAGAGATAGATTTCATTTTCTCTTCTTTAAAAACAAAAACCTTGAATCTCCTTCCTTCTTGTGTCACATTTATTTTTATATCATTAACTGCTAACTTATTAACTATATTATCAAGTGCAAGCTTTGGACTAACAAAGGCATCATTCTTATCCATATATAGGATTACCCACTTGTAAGGATAGTCATCTCCAATCCAAAAGAAATTATTTTCCCTGTTAGACTTTATAACCTCATAATCTTTTGGAATAATAATATCTAAATCAAAATAATCATTTATTTTATCTTCAATTTTTTCATTTCTATTTGCTTCAACAATATCAGCTAGTATTCTTTTTTCCCAGGTTTCTCTAAATTCATTAACAATCCAATCTTTATAATCAAAAAGTGACTTTATCGCTGAAATAGAATCAAACTCATTTATAACTGCAAGTGTTTGATTTCGAGCATATGGATCATTAAATATAATTATTGGTTTTTTTTCTTGCTCTTTAACAAGGTGCATACTTAGAACATCTCCAGTTGAATCAATGGGATTTTTAAGCGAAATACATAAAATATTTGGATGTTTGAGAAACTTATTAAATAATAATGGTTTTTTAAACTTCACCTTAAATTCTTTTTCTTCTTGTGGAGTAAGATATGCTTTGTCAAACAAATCAAGAATAAAGGGCTCAAGAATTTCTTTATCTTCTTCAGATATAAAAATAAGAACCACATCATCTTTGCCCTTTGTTTCAGGCTTGTTTGAACATGAAAAAATAAGAATCAAAAATACCAATAATTTCATTTCTTTTTAAATACAAACATCAATGAAGATGATCTGTCTGGTCCCCCTATTATTACAGTTATCAAACTATATAATAATATGAATGGAAAAAATGCTATAAATACTGGCTTTTCCTTTATACTCATTAGTATATTAAATGCTGTATCATGCAACATTCTTTTTTTATTTTCGACAATGTATCCTTTATCTTTAAAAATTTTTCCAAGTGATTCACTACTAAAGTGATTTAAGTGTCTTGGGCTATCTAGAGCAACCCAAAACTCTTTAAAAAATATCATTTCAGGTGCCTTTATATTTGGAACGGATACAATTACTCTTCCTGATCTTTTAAGACAAGAATTAATTAAAAAAAACAGCTTATCAAGGTCATGAATATGTTCTAGGGAGTGCCACATAGTAATAAGATCAAAGTGATTAGTTTTAATATCTTTTAAACTTGAAATAACTTTAACTTCTTGATCTTTTAAAACAGCGGACTGTTCAACATTTTTATCATAAAGTGAAGAATTATATCCATGCTTGTTTAAAAATTTAACAAAATCGCCTTTACCTCCTCCGAAATCAAGAACATTTTTTCCTGTTGAAAAAGAAGATACAATGCCAAACTTCCATTTAAAAGCATAACTTTGAACCAATCTATACAATCGACTAAATAAAGTTTTTTCACTAGAATGCGGCATGTATGATGAACTGTAGTATTTTTCTACTTCATAAGCATCAGGCCTTGGAGAAAGATAAATATGTGAACAATTAAAGCATTTTACAATATTAAATCCATTATTCTTAATAAAATGTTTTTGATCACTACTTTTACAAATATAACAACCGACTGTTTCCATAGCTATAATATTTTAATATCTAACATTCTCTTGTTTATATTTACATGAACTATTTCCACTTTAACCTGCTTGCCGATATAATATTTATTTTTGTATTTTCTTCCAATGGAAATCATTTTTCTTTCATCAAATATATAATAGTCATCCATATAATCATATGAAGTAAACCCATCTATACAAACCTTATCTATATAAACAAAAAGTCCTCTTTCAATTAAACCGCTAACAATTCCCGTGTAAATTTTTCCTATTTTACCTGATATGTACCTTAGCTGCTTAATCTTAATATATTCTCTTTCAGCTTTAACTGCCAAAATCTCTGTGGCTGTACAATGGCTTGCTATTGAGCCAATCTGCTTGGTTTGATATGGCAAAATTCTTGATTTGTCTAAAATTGATTTAATTATTCGATGAACTACCACATCACTATATCTTCTTATAGGCGATGTAAAATGTGTGTAGCGTTCGAAAGATAGAGCATAGTGCCCTACCTCTCTTGTCGAGTACACTGCTTTGGGCATAGCTCTTAAGCACAAATTGTTTATCATAAATTCCATGGATGTTTCTTTATACATTGAAAGTAGATCTTTCATAGCATTTTTTTTATTAATCTTTATGAGTTTTACATTTTTTCTATCGTAGTGCTTAGAAATTGAAATAAGATTTAAAATATCTTTATCATCAGGCTTTTCATGAATTCTATATAAAGGTGAAGATGGACTTATAAAGTTTGCAGCGCATACATTAGCAAGAAGCATAAGTTCCTCAACAATCCTATGTGAATCAAGAGATTTTCTCTTTTTTATAGATACAGGATTTCCAGTTTTATCAATTTTAATTTCTATATCACTAGATGATAAACTTAGAGATCCAGATTTAATTCTATTCTCCATTAATTTCTTAGTCACAATGTCTAGATTATTCATTAGCTCGTAAAGACTAGAATCTTTCTGTTCTATAATACTACTAGCTTTAGAGTAACTAAGACATTCATCTACCTTAACAAGCGACCTATTAAATCTATAACTTATGAGCTGGCAATGGCTATTAAGATCCATTTCTACGCTTATTGCGGCCTTGCTATTTTCCATTGTTAAGCTACAAAGCTTTTGAGTTATACTTAATGGAAGCATGGGTATATGGTCATCAGGAAAATAAATACTATTTCCTCTTTTTTTTGCTTCTACATCTATAAAATCTCCTTCTTTCACATATGCTGTGACATCTGAAATATGCACAATAGCAAGCCAACCCTTATCTGTTTTTTCTAAAGATATAGCATCATCATGATCTCTAGCTTCCTTTGGATCAATTGCAAGAGTAAACAAATTTGAATAATCTGTTCTAAATTCTTTATTTGGAACAGGAATATTAATCATTTTTTCTGCAGAGTTTATACACTCAACTGAATGTTCATTTGGAAGTGAATATTTTTCCGTAATTAGAACTATATCATCTTTAGGGTTTCCATCTATAGAAATTATCTTTTCTATTTCTACAAAAATAGGCGATCCTTTATTCCCCCAATCTATAATCTTGCACTTTACTATACTGCCAACTTTATACATCCTAGAAAAGTTTGAAATATATATTTTTCTATTTGAAAAGGGAGTTAGTGTGTGCAGAATATGCTTGCCTTTATACTTTTCAATTTTACCTGGTATAGATGAAGTATTTCTTGACAATATTTTTTCTACTTTTCCTTTTGCCCTATCAACATCTTTAGAGATAACTCTAACTCTTACTTTATCTCCAGCAACTGCACTGTTCATGCCTCTTTTAGATATAAAAATTCTAGATTGATTTCTGTCTTCTAGAAAACCACTCCCACGAAGCGTTAGACTTACAATTCCATCAATTAAGTCTATTCCAGTGTTTATCATATATTTCCCACCCCTAATCTTTGAAATAATACCTTCATTAACAAGCTCTCCAACAATCAATCTAAAACTCTTGTAAAGTTTTGAACTGTAATTAAGATTTTTAAAGAGTTGACGCTTCTTAAAAGAACGCTTAGGATGTTTTTTGAGGTAGGATACTATCTGGTTTTTATTCAAGCTAGGGGATTTGTTTGTCTGAAGTCCTAAGCCTATACATCATGATAGTTCCAGTGATAATCATAATTGCACTAATTATTTGAGCTCCAGATAGGCCTAACAAGTACTTTGGGTTTACTCTTACAAATTCGATAACAAATCGAGAAAGTCCATGTAAAAATAGAAACTCACAAAAGATTTGACCCTTAAATCTATTTCTCTGATTTGTTACAAAATACCTAAGATATGCAAAAATTAAAAAATAACAGGTCATCTCATAAAGTTGAGTTGGATGAACTGGGACATCTGTAGGGGGTATTCCATTTGGAAATGCTATTGCCCATGGTAGATCTGATGGCTTTCCATAGTCATCACCAACTAGAAAACAGCCGATTCTTCCTATTCCATGGCCAAGCGCTAACAGTGGCGCAAGCCAATCCATGGTATTAAGCC
>NHIV01000004.1 GCA_002170735.1 bacterium TMED198
CATTGATATAGTCGAAATTATGGAAGCTTAGAGTGCCAAGTGGACCGTATTCACATGATTCGTCATCTGTATTTGCCTCAGGATTGTAGTTATCTGCGTATACACTTGTACACCCAAGGACTTCAGCCTCTTTGCAATGGCTTGGTATTGGGTCTCCTCCAATTTCACCTGTTTCACCTGAGCAGTAGCTTGATCCTCCACCGCCATAACCACCGCCACCTCCTGAAATCCAGTTGCAACCATCTGCCGCGCTGCATTGTGTAGATGATAGGCCGGAGCAGGATACTGTTTCATAGTCTCCTTCAGCGTTATAAGGAATCCAAGTGCAGCCTGAATCGGTTTCACATTCATCTTGAGCTAAATCTTCACATTCTATTTCGAAGCATAAACCATTGATTTCACCTGTTCCACCGGAGCAGTAGCTTGATCCTCCACCTCCATAGCCACCTCCACCACCTGAAACCCATGAACAGCCACTTGCAGCACCACATTGAGATGAGGATAGGCCGGAGCATGATACAGTTTCGGCTACCCAATCACAGTAGGAGTTGTTGTTGCAACCCCACTCTGACAAAGATTCGCATTCAGCGCATGAGTCTCCATTGCCATCGCAAACTCCGCATTCATCTGTGTTTTCACAGCCCTCAACAATCTCCAGACACTGTGATACAAAGGATTCAATTGCGACGCCACCATCTCCTGCTAATATTAAGCTGTTGAGGCATGGCTCACCAATGTACTCTATCTTTAGTAAACTTCCAACTCCAGAAGAAATAGGTGTGCCCTCAAGGCTAAACGCAACGACCCATCCAGTATCTGAGTTAAAAGCAATCTGAAATCCAGCCTCTTCAGCTGCTCCTCCATAAACATCTACAATTTCAGCGCCAGTAACTTGGAATTCAAATCCATATATATTGCTCTGAGTGTCAAATGCTATATTTGCTATATCGCAACCCTCAACACCATGGCATCCATCTGTAAACGAGAAGCAGCTTGTCATATCTACGGCTACATGGTTACCACTTGCATTTGAAACAATAAGGTCTTCTATGCATGGACTGCTATCATTGCTGTAATCAATATTAATAAGATTTCCTTGTCCTTCTGGGATCGAGCTTCCATCCATTGTAAAAGCAATCACCATGTTTGAAGCGGGGTTGTAGTTGATTAAGAATCCAGCCTCTTCAGCGGCTCCACCGTATGCCTCAAGGAGGTCTGCTCCAGCTAATTTAAACTGAAACCCTGATATTTCTGAGTGTGTATCATAGAGAAGCTCTACAGAAAATGAAAAGGTAAATATTAAGACAAGGTAAATTGACTTCTTGAGGTTTAGCATAAAATCTCCAGTTAATTAAAATTATTTAAAATTAATTTATAAAATATTAACTTCAATTAATTACGACAATTTTTCACATATATTATATAATAATAGCAATTATGTACATTGAAAGATACTAAATATGACTCAAATGAACTTTTTATTTTTATTTTTACTATCAACTCTTATAGCCAGGTGTCCTGATGGTTACTTGAAAGTATCTGAGATCTATGTAGACTCAAACTCTGATGGTCTATATAATGCAGGTGAGAAGTTTAGAGACTCAAACTTAAACGATATGTGGGATAATGATCTTTGCTTGTTTGAAGATGATTACAATGCAATTAGATACTTCTATAGCAACTCCGACAATCTTTTTCAATCTCTGCTTACTTTTGGTGAGCAGAATTGGGAAGGAGGTAGGCTTGTAAGTTGGATATGTAGCGGGTGCGGTATAAAAGTTAATTTGTCTGATATAATAGGGAGTTTCACTAAGATTAGGAAACTTGATTTAGCAAAGAATTATCTATCAGGAAGATTGCCAAATAGTATTGAAAAGCTTAGGGAAATAGAATATTTAAATCTACAGCAAAATAAAATTGATTCTGATCTTCCAAATATATTTAATAATCTAAAAAAACTTAGGTATCTTAACCTTAGGGGAAACAAAATATATGGCACACTGCCCAGCTCCTTGTTTAACCTTAAGAATTTAGAATCTCTAAACTTGGTCTATAATGAGCTGTCTGGTGAAATTCCAAGTTCAATCAAAAAGTTAAAGAAGTTGGAATATTTAAATTTAGGTGGAAACTTCTTTGATGAACAGATACCAAGTGAAATTACAGAACTACAACATCTCAGTGTTTTGTATTTATTTAAAAATTCTTTTATAGGACCAATTCCAATGCAGTTAGGTAGAATGGAGTCTATTCAAAAGATTTCACTTGCTGATAACAGGTTGTCTGGTGAAATTCCTGATGAGCTAGGAGATTTAAATATGAAAAAAAACTTTGGTAGCATAGATCTGTCAAACAATCTGCTTTCAGGTTCTTTATCTAATTCCATGTGCAGACTTATAGAGAGCAATATAAAGATTAATCTTTCTGGGAACTTAATCTGCGGTCCTTATCCTGACTGTATATTAGAAATTTTAGGCTATCAAGATGTAACTGATTGCTTCTAAAATTTAGAAAAGGGTATGGTCTGTTATTTAGAAGAAATCCTTTCTATTTCAACTACTGTAAATTTGGTATCATTTCCCCTGATTTCCAGGGTAAAGCTATCATTGATTTTTTTACCTGCTATAGCCTGAGCAAAGGGAGAGTTGTAGGTTATGATCATTGGATAGAGATCTAGCTCAAACTCAATAGGTCCTAGAAGGTAGTACTCCTCAGGCTCGTCTTTACCCTCTTCAAGAACTTTGATTTTATTTCCAAATTGTACTTCGTTAATCTCAATATCATTGTACTCAATGATTTTAAAAGGCGCGTGAGATTGAAGTAGTTGCTTCTTGTAGGTTATCATATTCATCGCTTCCTTAGCTGCTTTATACTCATAGTTTTCCTTAAGATCTCCATGGCTTGCTGCTTCCTGAATTTTTAGTGCAGTTTCTGTTCTAAGTTTATCACTAGCTTTTATTTCATCTTGCAGAGCGATGTGTGTATCACGTAAAATTAAAGTTGCCATAATTAATTCCTGTTTTTTTTAAAGGTTTCAATGCATATAAAATATGAACAGTTAATTATTTGATAAAATACTTTAATGATAAATAAATGTTACAGGATGTTTTTTTTTTTATAAAAATGTATCTCTTGTTATAATTAATGAGTGAATAGATATAATATCTAACATGATAATAGTTAAAATTTTATTGTTTGTTTCTATTTCTTTCGCAGAGGTTTTTGATGGTTACACTCTCTATACTGTTGGCCCAACCTATGAAACATTTCTCATAGACAACGATTATAACGTAGTAAACAGTTGGTCTATAGATGTCAAGCCTGCCTCCATGCCTTACTTGATGCCAGATAGTACCTTGATATATCCTTGTAGACAAGATAATTTAGTTTTGTCCCCAACAGCTGCGGCTGGAGGTAGAATTATTAGATGCGATTGGGATGGAAATGTTATTTGGGACTGGACTTGTAGCTCACAGTACCAGCTGCATCATGACATTGAGCCAACAGATGATGGAACAATTTTAGCTATTGCGCAGGAAGATATAGATGGCTTTAGGCCGGATGTTGTGCTTGAGATACTTCCTGTTGGATCAGATGATGCTGAAATAGTATGGACTTGGAGAGTTTTTGATCATATGTCCAACGATCTCTACAACCCCTATACATTCTACTCAGAAGTTGGTCTAGAGACTCCTTCTATTTCTGACTCTGATTGGAATCATTTTAATGCGATAAGTTTAAACGATTCAAATGAAATATTACTTTGTTCAAGGAATTGGAATGAGATATATGTTATTGGAAGAGGTGGTGACAGCGACATTTTATACAGATGGGGAAACCCTTTCAACTATGGTAGAGGCGATCGCTCCGATCAGATTCTTAATGCCCCTCATGGGGTTAATCAAATCAGAGATAATTTTTTGGGTGGTGGAAATATAATTTTATTTAATAACAATGCCTTGCCACAAGGACAAATTGGAAGCTCGCAAGCTTTAGAGATAACTCCACCCTCTAATTATGAGATCGATAGCTCTGAGCCTTTTGGTCCATCAGAGCCAAGTGTAGTGATTGAGGATAATTTTTATTCACCAAAGCAGTCGGGTGCATATAAATTAAAAAATGGAAATACATTTGTATCAGTGTCTCTTAGCGGTCGTATGATTGAATTTTCTCCTGAAGGTGAGATTGTTTGGGAGCATCAAGCCAATGGAATATTTAGATCACAGAAGTATGGAAGAAATTATTTGGTTGCTTTGGGCGACGCAAACCTAGATGGTATAATAAATATTTTAGATGTTATCTTGGTGACTAATTGTATAATTAATGATGGAGCCTGTGATCTAGAAATTATTGATGCTAACAAAGATCATGTAGTTGATATTCTGGATATAGTAATTTTAATAAATAAAATTTTATCTTATTAACAGCTTGTATCTTAAACTGTTAATAAATGCAATAATCCTACCTTGATGTATTTTTTTTATTTTTTTGTAAGCTTGATGTTTCAAACTGTTAATATTTTCTACTATGCGTAGGCAGTTAATAGGTTTATATTTTAAATGTTCTAAAAATGAGGACTGATGAGCCTATTGATTTTGTTTATAGTATCTTTAACACTATTACTTTCTGCAGATAGTAACGAATATAATTTTAGACTGGAAAGCCAGATCCAAAGTCCTGCTGCGCCTGTAAAAGTACTAGCTAATTTGGATGGATTATCCCAAATATCTTCAGATGAATTTCTATCTGAACGATTTTTTACCGAGCTTCACGTGGCAAATATTGACAGCAATTTTTTAGAAGGAAGTCTCTCTGGAATGTATAATTCAGCCCAGTATTTTGTGTTTGATGATATAATTGTTGCTGAGGGTGATACCGCTCATTTCCAAGAGGGCTCAAAGTTTTTGTTTGGTAGCGGAGTTAGTTTTAATGTTTATGGTACTTTGAAAGCTATTGGAACAGAGAGCGATAGCATCATTTTTGATAGATATGGAGATGAGAGGTGGCATGGATTTAGCTTTGAAAATGTATCGGATGAAACCATGCTTAAATATGTTAGAATTTCTGGGTCTCAAAAAGAATTTGGAGGTGGGATATATTTAAAAGATTCTAGTCCTACACTAAGCCACGTACAGATATCAGATAATATTGCAGAACTATTTGATGGGGGGGGGTTGTTCCTTAATGGGTCTAGCCCTAAGCTTGAGCATCTGGTTATAGCAAATAATTCTGCAAATAATGGAGGCGGCATATATATGCAATCTTCTGACCCTACCTTAACTGATGTAAAGATCATAGATAATACTGCAAATTATGGTGGTGGCTTGAGTTTATCTAACTCCAATCCAATTTTAGAAAGCTGCCAGATTTTATCTAATGATGCAGAAAATGGAGGCGGAGTTTACCTTGAGTTTTCTAGTCCATCAATGATCGATGTGAATGTACTCGATAACATCGCAGATTATTATGGAGGTGGTATGTATCTAGAGTTTTCCAATCCTTTCTTGAACCAAGTTGAAGTTAGAGGTAGCACCGCAGGTTATGGAGGGGGTGGTATGTTCCTAGATGGCTCTAATCCAAGCATGACAAACATAATTATCATAGCAAATGAGTCAAGCAGTGGGGGTGGTATGTATCTAGAGTTTTCCAACCCTACGCTTATGCATGTGGATGTTCTTGATAACATCGCAGATTATGGAGGTGGAATATCTTTAAATTCTTCATTGCCAGAACTGATAAGTGTGTCTATTTCAGACAATAAGGCCAACGATGATGGAGGTGGAATATTCCTGTTTTCTTCTGACCCTGTACTTACCAATGTAACCATAGCAAATAATAGCGCAAATGATGATGGCGGTGGCTTGTATTTACGTCTTTCTAATCCTACCCTAATTAACTCTATTATATTTGGAAATAGTCTTGAAAATATTTCTTTATTTAGTGAAGAGGATCCTCTTATTTCTTACAGCAATATTCAAAGAGGCTGGGAAGGGGTAGGTAACATTGATGAGGATCCGATTTTTATAGAGCCTTTGAGCGGTGATTATAGTTTGGACATAAACTCTCCATGTATAGATGCCGGAACCGCAGATTTAAACGAAGATGGGATAGAGGATATCACTGGCTACAGTGGTTCCGCTCCCGATATGGGAGCGCATGAATATTTTCAAAGCATGGATTATGCGGTTGGAGACGTCACGATGAATGGAGTAATTGATATTTTAGATGTAGTAAGGTTAGTGGCTATTATTATGGGTAGCTATAGCTTTTCCCAAGACGAACTTTTACTTGCAGATTTAAATGATGATATGATAGTTGATATTTTAGATATAGTAATGTTGGTACAAATTATTATTTTTTAGTTACATCTTTTGAAACACTTTAAATTTATAACTAAAAAAAATATTTCATTCTATTTATGAGTGCTAATATGCTATTCTATTTTGTGACTAGTATCTCTTTAAAGTTCTTTAATATCTGATTAAATTATTAAATGAGTAGTTGTAGAAAAATATATATTATTTTAGTTGTTCTTGGATTTTCTTTTGGAAGTTTTTTGCCTTCAGAAGGTCAGACGGTAAATTATACACACATCTTCTTTAAGTGGCCCCAAATATCTGATGCCAATCATTATAAAGTTGAGATTTCTGGGGAAAATTATTTTAACCAAGTTGATAGTCAGGTTAACTCTGTAATAATTGATAATTTTGATTGGGGCAATCAATACTCTTGGGTTGTCTGTGGCGTTGATCAGAATGACGATGTCATTGGCTGCCATGGTAGCAAGTCCTTCGAAACAAATGTTCTTCCTGATAACTACCCGGATCAGGTAGAAGTCTCAGTGCTTAGCTCAAGCGAATATACACCAGGAGTTACTGTCCTTGACTATGAGAGTCTTGGTTTTTCTGTTGCTCTGAATATGGAGGGATATCCTGTTTGGTTTGCCGTTAAAGAAAATTTTAATAATTCAAAGATTTCTGTAACACAATTTTTATCAAATGGCAATCTAGTTGGGTTCGGTGTTGGAAAAGGATATGAGTTTGATCTAAATAGTGAAGTTTTATTTCAAACTACTAACGGCTATGGTGTTCATCACTACATTCACAAGACAGACAGAGGTACTTATTTCTTGGTTGATGCTGAAGTTGAAAATAATCCTTGTCCAGCTGAGTGTGATCCATCCTTGCCCAATGAAATCCCTTGGCTTGGAGATAGGTTTTTAGAGGTTGACTCGGAAGGTGCAATTGTTTGGGAGTGGAACACCTTTGATCAATTAAGTTTAGATGAGTACAACCCCCTATGGGTAAACCTCTACAGTGGCAATGGAACCTTTGACTGGACTCATGCCAACTCTGTTTACTTAGATCCTATGACAAGCTTGGTATATGTGTCTTTGCGGAATCTAAGCCGTATTACAGCAATTGATTATGACTCAAAGGATATTGTATGGAACCTTGGCAACAGTGAGTTTATGGATGAGCCATCCTTTGAAGATGACTTTGGATTTTCTCATCAGCACTCAGCGCAGATTACTGATAGCGGTAATTTAATATTCTTTGATAATGGGCGAGATAATTTTCCAGAACTGTCTAGGTGTTTAGAAATTGATTTCTCTAACCAACAGAGTCCGAGTATTGTTTGGGAGTATACTTTGCCTGATAGCATGCTCACGCTCTCAAGGGGTGAGTGCGATAGACTAACAAGCGGAAACGCGTTGATTTCGGCAGGGAGAACAGGAAATGTTATTGAGGTTAACAACGAAAAACAAATTGTTTGGCATCTAAATGTAAAAGAAAGCAGCGCGTTTTTGAACAATCAGAGCGTTTCCATCTTTAGATCTGAGAGAGTGCTTAATTTGTACCCGAGTGCATTTTCATTTGAATTAGATAATCTTCAGGGAGAGTTAGACTCCTACTATATTGACAGCTACAGCGGCAGCTTAGACTTTGCAATTCATAATCAAGGTTGGCACGCTCAAGAGTTTAACTATGGAGTTAAAGATAGTGAGGGAAGCATGTTGTTAGAGAGCAGTGTTTATATTGATAGCAACAGCAGCTTTTTGATTCAACAGAATATTGATTTATCTGGAAATGGCCTGTACAATCTGGAGGTTTCTATATCCGATAATTCAAGTAGCTTGCAAAGTATTCAGTTTGCTGTAAATTCAATGCCTGGTGACATTAACAATGATGGCATTCTGAATGTTTTAGACGTTATCCAAGTGGTTAATATTGTGCTAGCCAATGAGTACAATCAGGTGGCAGATTTTAATTCAGATGGTACTATAGATATTTTGGATGTGATTCAGTTGGTTAATATAATTATCCAATAACAACTACTAAAGGCTGTCTTAGAAAATATTATCAATCTTTATTTTTTTATAAACTTTAGATAAACAGCAATAGTTGGTCCTATACCTGAATAAATCCAGCCAGACATTGCAATAAAAAAACCATTGTTTGAAAAGTATGCTATAAATAAAGATAGTATTGCATAAAAAATCATTATGTTGTAAACCATGATATCTGTTTTAGTTAGCCTAGCCTCCATATCATTAAGCTCAATCAAATCTTTATGGTTAAGTGCATGTTGATATAGCATCCTAACTATAAACCAAATCATTAACGCTCCGCTGCTATATATCAACATTAACTTTCTCATATCAATATAACCTGTGAATCCAAAATCAACATTCATCCCTAGAAGCATATTTATTAGAACTTCTCCAATCAGGACTTCAGCTAAAAACTTTAAAGGGTATATATAAAACAAAATCAAAAAAATTAATACAGAGTTTAAAAAAATAGTTGTGTTGTCTTCCAATCCGTAACGCCTATGGAACATGTAGTGAGACTTCCATATCATAAATAAAAAAGTAAATGTAACGGCAAAGCCTGCAAAGCTCCACATGACATTAATAAACTCATCAAATGAACTTGGGATATCTCTAGATACAATTAACAGGGTTACAGCAATAGCAAAAACAGCATCAACAAGTGTTTCTAAGCGAGATACAGAGCCTCCTCTCCATTTAAAATGTTTTTCTCCTAACAATTCATTTTTTGATATGTACTTTCTAAGCATCTCTAAAACTATTAAGCTAGTTGTTCATGATGATGTTAACAAGCATCACTATTTTATATTTTATAATCATACATAAAGGTAATAAAAGAACTTGAAAATGTAAAACATACCTTGAAAAACAATTTAGAATGATTTTTTGATTTTTACTATCTTGGGTCAACCAATAAATTAAAGGGAAGTTGCGTTTAAGTTTTATTAGATTGAATAAAAATTCTCTAAAGACTTGAGAAAAGTCCCAACCCAGCTGGTAGATA
>NHIV01000005.1 GCA_002170735.1 bacterium TMED198
AACACCTATAGCAATGGAAAAAGAGTTAAGGTTTGCTATCAGAGAAGGTGGTCATACAGTAGGCGCTGGAGTAGTAACGGAAATTGTTGAGTAGACATGGCTGGAAATAGCAAAAGAGATATTATACATATTGAAAGTTCAGCAGGGACTGGTTATAGGTATACTATAACAAAAAATAAACGATTACACCCTGATAAAGTTGAATATAAAAAATATGATCCGATTATTAGAAAGCATGTTTTGTTTAAGGAGACTAAGTAGATTTAATAGGTGAGTAGTTCAATTGGTAGAGCGCCGGCCTCCAAAGCCGGAAGTTGAGGGTTCGATTCCTTCCTCACCTGCTTAATAAATTATGCTAAAATCAATAACTAAATATTTTTCTAGTATTAGAGTAGAATTGAAGAAGGTTACTTGGCTTTCTAAAGATGAGCTGATCTCTAGTACTTTTATTGTAGGTATTTTTTCTATAATAATGTCTATTTTTCTATTTTTAGTAGATTTTTCTTTATCTGAATTTATGAGTGTAATAATTGGAGGTTAATTTGTATTCTGAGAAAAATTCAATTAATGAGATTTCAGCTGAAGATGTTTCAGATGGAGATCAATTAAGCTCTTCGGATGAAGTTGAATTTGATGTTAGCAGTGAGAAAAAAAATGAATTACTAGAAATGATGGATTGGTTTTCATTAAGGGTTATTTCAGGTAAAGAAAAAACTATTGAGCAAAATATTCTTAGAGATGCTGCTGATAATGATATAAATGATGAAATAGGGGAGGTTTTTGTACCTTATGAAAAGGTGGTTCAATTAAGAAACAATAAAAAGGTTATTAAGGAGAAAATGTTTTTCCCAGGCTATGTTCTTATTAGGATGATTCTTAATAACAAAACTAAATATGTTGTTGAAAATACTCATGGAGTTTTGAGCTTTATAGGTCCGAAAGGTGGTGCCCCCGTTCCTTTAAGAGACAGTGAAATTAAAAGAATTTTTGGTGAAGTTGAAAGAAAGGAAGATATAGAGATTGTTGAGATACCATTTAAAAAAGGCGATTATGTTAAAATTATAGCAGGACCATTCATTGATTTCTCTGGTGGCGTTGAAGAGATTAATGAAGAAAAGAAAAAGGTAAAAGTCTCTGTGTCTATTTTTGGTCGGTCAACCCCAATAGAGTTGGACTTCATGCAAATTGAATTAATTAAATAAAAATAAAATTATGGCTAAAAAATTAATAGGTTTTATAAAATTGCAAATTCAGGCAGGGAAAGCAAACCCAGCTCCACCTGTTGGTCCAGCGTTAGGTCAACATGGTGTAAATATAATGGAGTTCTGCAAAGCTTTTAATGCAAAAACTCAAGAGCAATCAGGTAAATTAATTCCTGTAGAAATTTCCGTGTTTGCTGATAGAACTTTTACATTTGTAACAAAAACACCTCCTGCATCTTTTTTGATTCTTGAGTCTACCAAATTATCAAAGGGTTCTGGGGAGCCAAATAGAGAAAAAGTAGGATCTATAACAATGGACAAGATTAAAGAGATTGCTGAAATAAAAATGCCTGATCTTAACGCTAATTCAATCGAAGCTGCAGTAAAAATGATTAAAGGAACTGCAAGGAGTATGGGGGTAGTTGTAAAATAATGAAAAATAGCAAAAGATATAATAGTAATTTCTCAAAAATCGATAGAAACAAAATGTATAGCATTGATGAAGCTGTAAAATTAATCAAATCTATGGATTCTGCAAAATTTGATGAAACAGTTGACATTTCATTCAATTTAGGTGTTGATCCTAAGCACTCTGACCAGCTAGTTAGAGGTACAGTCTCTCTGCCAAATGGAACTGGTAAGGATGTAAAGGTTTTAGTGGTTTCAAAAGGTGAAAAGCTTAAAGAGGCAGAAAATGCTGGCGCAGATTTTTTTGGGTCAGATGAAATATTGGAAAAAATAAAAAGCGGATGGCTGGACTTTGATGTTTTGGTGGCAACTCCAGATATGATGGCAGATCTTGGGAAACTTGGAAGGTTTTTGGGACCAAGAGGTTTGATGCCTAACCCTAAATCAGGAACTGTTACAAATGATATTGAAAAAGCGGTAAAAGAGTTGAAGGCCGGCAAGATTCAATTTAGGACTGAGAAGACAGGAATTATTCATGCTGGCGTTGGGAAAGTTAATTTTAAAGAAGTTGCCTTAATTGAAAATATTAAAGCGCTAACAAAAGAACTAAATAGATTAAAACCTTCATCAACAAAGGGAATCTACATGAAGAAGATAAATATTTCTTCTTCTATGGGGCCTGGTATAAAAGTTGATTTAGGGTCAATAGTAAATTAATAAAACAAGATTTAATTATGCCAAATATTGAAAAAAATAAAATTGTTGAAAACTTAACTGAAAAATTCAAGAGCTGTAATGGTATATATTTTACTGATTACACTGGCCTTGATGTTAAAACTATTACAAAATTGAGAAAAGCTTTTAGGGCGAATGAAGTAGATTATCTTGTATCCAAAAATACACTAACTAAGATTGCTGCAAAAAATGCTGGGTATGAGCATAAATTTGATGAAATTCTGAATGGCCAGATTGCTATAGCATATTCAGAGGTAGATGCTATTTCTCCTGCAAGATCAATTAAAGAGTTTTTAAAAGAAAATGACAAAGCTAGCTTAGATGTTCTTGGAGTTTTGTTTGAAGGGGAATTGTATCCACCTGAGAAATATAAAGAATTTGCAGATCTTCCAACTAAAGATGTATTGCTTTCCAAGTTGCTTTCTGCTTTAAGTGAACCTATGACAAAATTTTCAGGTACATTGAATGGTGCTATGCAGTCATTGGTTGTGGTGTTGAATAATTTGAAAGAAAAAAACAATTAAAGATAAAAGGGGTTGTAAAATGGCAAAATTAAAAAAAGAAGACGTTCTCGAATATTTAGAATCTGCAAATATGCTTGAAATATCTGAATTAATAAAAGATATTGAGGAGAAGTTTGGCGTTACTGCAGCTGCTCCCGTCGCAGTGGGGGTTGCCCCTGCAGGAGCAGAAGCTGGCGGTGCAGCTGAAGAAAAAAGTGAGTTTGATGTAGAGCTGACCTCAATAGGTGACAAAAAAATCAATGTAATCAAAGTTATTCGTGAAGTCACTGAGCTTGGCCTAAAAGAGGCTAAAGATATGGTGGATGGTGCTCCAACGATTGTAAAAGAGTCGGCTTCAAAAGATGAGGCTTCTGAAATACAGAAGAAGCTCGAAGAGGCTGGTGCATCTGTTACTTTAAAGTAGCAAGTAGTTTAAAATAAAATATAATCAAAAATATTCTAATCAACTCGAGGAGGGTTTTTTGTGGCTTCTGCAAATTTAAAACCTAATAATAGACTTGTATTTGGTGATGTCGATTCTGTCATCCCAATGCCTGATCTTTTAGATATTCAAATAGCTTCATATAAAGACTTTTTACAGGAAGATGTCCTTCCTGAAAAAAGAGAAAATAAAGGTCTTCAGGCAGTTTTAAAACAAATGTTCCCTGTTGAAGATACCCGAGGAGATTATATATTAGAGTATAAACATTATTTTCTCGGTCTTCCCAAATATTCAGAGAGAGAGTGTCTTGAAAGAAAAATAACGTACTCTGTACCTTTGAAAATAAAATTTGTTTTACATATTACAGATGAAAATGATAGATCGAAGTACGTTCAAAGTATCGAGCAGGATGTTTTTTATGGAAATATTCCTTTCATGACTAAAGCAGGCACTTTTATTATAAATGGAGCAGAAAGGGTTATAGTTAGCCAGCTGCAGAGATCTCCTGGTGTTTTCTTTGATCAAAATATACACCCGAATGGAACAAAGATTTTTCAAGCAAGGGTCATACCTTTTAGAGGATCATGGGTTGATTTTATAACTGATATCTATGATTGTATTTATACTATAATTGATAGAAGGAGAAAATTCCCAGCTACTTTACTATTAAGATCTATCGGCTTTTCTACAAATAAAGATATTTTTGAGGCTTTCAATCTTATCGAAGAGGTTAAGATTTCCAATAAAAAGAGGCTTTTAGGTGAGCAGGTCCAGGAAGAATTGATTGATGAGAAGACTGGAGAGGTTATTTGTGAATATGGGGAAATTGTTGATGAGGATTTGATTGCAAGATTAAAATCAAATAAGATTAAATCCGTTTGTATTTTAAATGACAAAGACAGTATGGAAGCTCAAATGCTTCTTAATACAATGCAAAAAGATCCTACCTCTAACAGTGAAGAGGCAATCTTGCTTCTTTACAAGCATTTACGGTCAGGTGATGCACCATCAGCAGATCTTGCATTTAAATTCATTGATAAAATGTTTTTTTCAACTAAAAAGTATGATTTAGGTGCAGTTGGTAGATATAGAATAAATAAAAAGTTTGGACTTTCAGCTCCCGTTGAAGAGCCTGTTCTTATTAAAGAAGATTTTATTCATGTATTTGACTATTTGATTAAGATGAGAAAAGGCGAAAATGTACCTGATGATATTGATCACCTGGGCAATAGAAGGGTAAGAATGGTTGGAGAGCAGTTATCTAATCAGTTTAGTATAGCATTAAGTAGAATGCAAAGAACTATTAGGGAAAAAATGAATCAGAGAGAGACAGAAACTCTTACTCCTCAAGATTTAGTTAATTCAAGGATTGTGACAAATGTTTTAAACACATTTTTTGGAACTAGTCAATTATCACAATTTATGGATCAAACCAATCCTTTAGCTGAAATTACTCATAAAAGAAGAATATCATCTCTTGGTCCAGGTGGCCTGTCTAGAGAAAGGGCCGGATTTGAAGTTAGAGATGTACATTACACTCACTATGGGAGGCTTTGCCCAATTGAAACACCTGAGGGGCCCAACATTGGACTGATTAACAGTCTAGCGACTCATGCTGTTGTAAACAATTTGGGCTTTATAGAAGCGCCGTATCAAAAAGTAGATAAAAATAATCTTAAGGATAAGGTAGAGTTTTTATCTCCCGATGAAGAAGACAGGACCTTTATAGCTCAGGCAACAGAGCAGGTAAAGAAAGGCAAGCTAGTCAATAAGATTGTCAGAGTGAGGAATGGCGAGAATTTTCCGATGATTTCTAGTTCAGAAGTGAATTATAAAGATGTTTCTCCAAATCAAATTGTAAGCGTTTCAGCTGCACTTATTCCATTTCTTGAGAATGATGATGCAAACAGGGCTTTAATGGGTTCAAATATGATGCGCCAATCAGTTCCTCTGATGAAGCCGGAGCTTCCAATTGTTGGCACTGGAATGGAGTCGAGAGTTGCAATTGATTCTAGATCAACAATAATAGCAGAAAAAGATTGCACTGTTGAATATGTGGATGCTAACAAGATACAAGTTAAAACAAAATCACTTCCAGATGAATTAAGATTAGTCGATGAAGAAAGTATAATGACTTATACTTTAAAAAAGAATTTAAGAACAAATCAGAATACCAGAATAAACCAGCATCCAGTGGTTGAGGTTGGAGATAAGCTGAAAAAGGGAGACCTGCTTGCAGATGGCCAATCGACAAAAGATGGAGAGCTTGCCCTTGGTAAGAACCTTAAGGTGGCATTTATGCCTTGGAGAGGGTATAATTTTGAAGATGCTATTGTGATCAATGAGAGATTAGTTAAGGAAGATATTTTAACTTCTGTTCATATTAAGGAATTTGAAGTTGAAATTAGAGATACAAAAAGAGGAGAAGAAGAGCTTACAAATGAAATTCCAAACGTAAGTGAGGAAGCAACTTCAAATTTGGATAAGAGGGGTATTGTAAGAATTGGTGCAGAAGTGCAGGAAGGTGATATTTTAGTTGGAAAGGTTACGCCAAAAGGCGAGACAGACCCTACTCCAGAAGAGAAGCTCTTAAAAGCAATTTTTGGAGAGAAAGCTGGTGATGTAAAAGATGCTTCGAAAAGATGCGATCCAGGGGTATCAGGTGTAGTTGTGGATACTCAGCTTTTTGAAAGAAGGAATTACAGTCTGGCTGATGATGAAAAAAAGAAAATTAGAGATCTTCAAAAAGAAGCAAGACTGGATAGATTAAGCCTGATGGAGAAAAGAGATCTATTCTTGTTCAACCAGATGAAAGATCAGCTTTCTGGTGGAATTAGAGACACTGCTACAGGTAAGACTATAGTTAAGGCAAAAACATTGTTAACCAAAAAAAGAATTGAAGAGCTAGATTTAGAGAATTTATCCCTCAAATCTCCTTGGGTACAGTCACCCGTAGTGTGGATGAAAATACTTAAAATATGGCAGAATTATAGAAGAAATTTAAATCAGCTTGAAGAAAAACTAGAAAAAAGCGTTTTTAAGTTAAGAGTTGGAGATGAACTGCAGCAAGGTGTTATGAAGCTTGCTAAGGTTGCACTGGCTCAGAAAAGAAAGGTTTCAATTGGTGATAAAATGGCAGGCAGGCATGGAAATAAAGGGATAGTTTCAATTATTGTTCCTGAAGAAGATATGCCTTATATGGAAGATGGCACTCCTGTGGATATAATTTTAAACCCATTAGGGGTTCCATCAAGAATGAATTTAGGTCAATTGTATGAGACTATGTTAGGGTGGGCAGGATATAAGTTGAATAAAAAATATTCAACACCAGTTTTTGACGGAGCAACCCATGATCAGGTTATTAGTGAGCTTGAATCAGCAAATCTTTCACCATCGGGAAAAGTAACGCTATTTGATGGAAGAACTGGAGAAAAAATAAGTAAAAAAGTTGCTGTGGGGGTTATTTACATGCTCAAGTTATCTCACTTGGTTGATGATAAAATGCATGCACGTGCAACTGGACCATATTCTCTTATTACCCAACAGCCCTTAGGTGGGAAAGCTCAATCCGGAGGTCAAAGATTTGGCGAGATGGAGGTTTGGGCCTTGGAGGCTTATGGTGCATCAAATACATTGCAGGAAATTTTAACTACAAAATCAGATGACATAGAAGGCAGGACTAAATTGTACAACTCTTTAGTTAGAGGTGAAAGCGTACCAACTCCTCATATACCAGAGTCGTTTAATGTGCTAGTTAAAGAGCTTGAAGGATTAGGCTTAAATATTGTTCTTCAATAATAATTTAATGGGAGACTTATAGTGTTTAATAAAAATAAAAATGCGTTGAGAATGAAAACAGATTCATTTAAATCAATTTCTATAGGATTATTATCCCCAGAAATGATCCTAGAACGGTCTTTCGGTGAGGTTATTAAGCCAGAAACAATTAATTATAGATCCTATAAACCTGAAAAAGATGGTTTATTTTGTGAGAAGATTTTTGGACCAACTAAAGATTGGGAGTGCCATTGCGGAAAATATAAAGGGATTAGGTATAAAGGTATAGTTTGTGATAGATGTGGCGTAGAGGTAACGCGTAAATCAGTTAGAAGAGAAAGGCCTGGTCATATAACATTAGCTGTACCAGTTGTGCATATTTGGTATTTGAGATCCATTCCAAGTAAAATCAGTTATATTTTAGGATATACCACCAAACAACTTGAGCAGATAGTTTATTATGAAAAATTTGTAGTCATAAATCCAGGTGAATCTGGTTTGAAAAAAGGTGATTTAGTTGATGAGGATCAGTTTGTTGAATTAGAAACTAAATATGGCTTTGATGCTGTTCCAGCTGAAAAGCAAGATGAAGATATTTATTTTTATGCAGAAATGGGAGGAGAGGCTGTATCTCAACTTCTTAAAATGATTGATATCACTGCTGAGATAGACAGACTTAGTGCTTTTATGAAGGCAAAAGGAAGCTCAATAGCGAAAAAAGAAGATGCCTTGAAAAGGCTTAAAGTTTTAAAAAAGTTCGATATCAGAGTTGAAAAAATGCTTTATAATAAACCCGAATGGATGATTATGAGCATTCTACCTGTTATTCCACCAGAATTAAGACCATTAGTCCCGTTGGATGGAGGCAGGTTTGCAGCTTCAGATTTAAATGATCTCTACAGAAGAGTTATTATTCGGAACAATAGATTAAAGCAATTAATGGAAATTAAAGCTCCAGATGTAATTCTTCGAAATGAAAAAAGAATGCTTCAAGAGGCTGTTGATGCTTTGCTTGATAATGGTAGAATAAAATCAGCTGTCAGGTCTGGAACTAGAAGGCCCTTGAAGTCCTTAAGTGATGCCCTGAAAGGAAAAACAGGTAGATTTAGGCAGAATCTTTTAGGCAAGAGAGTTGATTATTCAGGTAGATCGGTAATTGTGGTTGGGCCGGAAATACAATTGCATGAATGTGGAATCCCTAAAGATATGGCCCTTGAATTATTTAAACCTTTAATATTAAATCAACTGATAATTAGAGGAATTTCAAGGACACCTAGGAGCGCTAAATTACTTGTAGAAAGAAAAGCATCTGAGGTGTATTATGTTTTAGAAGAAACTGTCAAAAATCATCCTGTACTTTTAAATAGAGCTCCTACTCTTCACAGGCTGGGTATACAAGCTTTTCAGCCAGTGCTCATTGAGGGAAAAGCTATTAGGCTTCACCCTCTAGTTTGTAGCGCTTTTAATGCAGATTTTGACGGAGATCAAATGGCAGTCCATCTCCCTCTTTCTCCAGAGGCTAAGTTGGAGTCATGGATCTTAATGTTGTCTAGTCATAATATATTACATCCTGCAACAGGCAAGCCAATAGCTATACCATCTCAAGATATGATTCTAGGTATATATTATTTAACTAGAGATAGATCTGGAGAGATTGGTGAGGGTAAAAGAATTTTTTCTTTTGATGAGGCATACCTTGGCTATGAAAACAAAGAGCTTTCATTGCACACCATTGTTGATTATTTCAATGATGGAGAATGGATTGCCAAAACAACCGTTGGTAGAATTTTATTTAACTCAATACTCCCTAAAGGAATGCCTTATTATAATCAAACACTAGGAAAAAAAGATGTATTAAGGATAATAGGTACATGTTACAAGGATTGCGGAAACTACCAAACAGTAAAATTCCTAGATAAGCTCAAAACTCTTGGATTCGAACAAGCTTTTTTTAGTGGTCTTTCTATTGCAATTAGCGACATACACATCCCTTCAAATAAATTAGATATAATTGGCAAGGCAGATAAAGAGGTAAAGCAGATTCAAGATAAATTTGATAAGCATATAATTACTGAAGGTGAAAGATACAACAAAGTTATTGATGTGTGGACACACGCAACAAATGAGGTTGCTCATTCAATGTTTAATGAGCTTGAAAGTGATGATCAAGGGTTTAATGCGCTTTTTATGATGGCAGATTCAGGTGCTAGAGGAAGTCAGGATCAGATTAAGCAGCTTGCTGGTATGAGGGGCCTTATGGCTAAGCCTAAAAAAAGTATGACAGGGGCATCAGGCGAAATTATTGAAAATCCGATAAAATCCAACTTTAAAGAAGGTCTATCAGTTTTTGAGTATTTTATTTCAACTCACGGTGCAAGAAAAGGTCTTGCTGACACGGCATTGAAGACAGCAGATGCAGGATATTTAACGAGAAGGCTGGTTGATGTTGCTCAAGATGTTACAATTACGATTGATGATTGTAAAACTTCTAGAGGAAAAATGATGATAGATCTGAAAGAAGGGGAAGAGATTATTGAGCCTCTACATGAAAGGATTTTTGGCAGATATACACTAGAAGATGTGATTGATCCAATTACTGGTAAAAAGTATGCAAAAGCCAATACAATTATTGATGAAGAAATTTCTATTCAGATTAAGAATAGTAATATAAATCAGGTTTTAGTAAGATCGGTTTTGTCTTGTGAGGCAGAAAGAGGTGTTTGCGCAATGTGCTACGGACTCAATCTTGCTACATGGAGACCTTCAATTGCAGGCGATGCTGTTGGTGTGGTTGCAGCTCAGTCAATTGGAGAGCCTGGCACGCAGTTAACGTTGAGAACATTCCATATCGGTGGAACCGCATCTAGAATTTTAGAGCAAAGCTTTAAAGCGGCAAAATCCGATGGCATTATTAAATTTTCAAAAAATCTACAAATTGTTAAAGTGAAATCTGGAAATAATAAATT
>NHIV01000006.1 GCA_002170735.1 bacterium TMED198
ATAGAAAGGCCTGTGAAAATATAGCATTGGATTGGCCGCTAGGAGCCCCAAGGAAACTATCTTTTCATAATACTCAAATTACGACAAAACTTAGCAATCTAAACTTGCTTGATAGTTTTAACTGGTACCAAAAATTTAAATATCATTGGGATATTTCTGAATCTGGGGCTTTTAGCTTATTGGAAAACTTTGTTGAGTCATCAGTTAATAATTATAAAAAAGGCAGAGACTATCCTTCTTTAAAGTCAAATTCTAAACTGTCTCCTTATATTAGATTTGGAATGATTTCTGTAAATAGAATTTGGCATGAGATTAATAACCTTGAGCACAATGAAAACACTATTCATTTTAAATCTGAACTTGGATGGAGAGAATTTTCATATTATCTCTTATATCATTATCCTGATTTGAAGAATAAAAATCTTAACATTAAATTTGATAAATTTGATTGGGATAATTGTCCAAAAAAAATATCTGCTTGGAAAAAAGGTGAAACTGGATTTCCAATAGTTGATGCTGGAATGAAGGAGCTTTGGAAGACGGGTTACATGCACAATAGAATTCGCATGGTTGTTGCTTCTTTTCTAGTGAAAAATCTATCTGTAGATTGGCGCATTGGTGAAGCTTGGTTTTGGGATTGCCTGCTTGATGCAGACTATGCTTCCAATGTTGCTAGCTGGCAATGGGTAGCAGGCACAGGTGCTGATGCAGCTCCTTATTTTAGAATTTTTAACCCAATTCTTCAGGGTCAAAAGTTCGATAGCAATGGCGCTTATACATTAAAGTACGTTCCTGTGTTAAAAAAAATTCCTATAGAATTTCTCCAAAAACCTTGGGATTACAACAATGGGAATGACTATTTCAAACCTATAATCAATTACAAAGAATCAAGAGAAAATGCTCTATTCAAATATTCTTTGATTAATCAGCCTATAAATTTTGAGTAGTTTAAACCATATATCTGATCTTCCAATTTTCCCTTTAAACCTAACGGTCCTACCTAAAGATATTGTTCCTTTGCATATTTTTGAAGATAGATATAAAAGGCTCATTTCTTCATCTATAAAAAATAAACTTCCTTTTGGAATCGTCTATAAAGATAAAAATGGCTCTTTTGTTGATATTGGATGTTCGGTTAATGTGAATAATGTTCTCAAATTATATGATGATGGAAGGTATGATCTTACGGTAAAAGGAGAAAATCGAATTAAAATATTATCTTCTGATAAAAGAAACGATCTTTGGCGTTCCCAGGTTTGCCTATTAGATGAATCCTACAATGATATTGATGCTAACTTTTTCAAATCTATTCATGATAAATACTTAAGACTTATAATGACATTATCTAAAAATATTAATATTGAGTTCGAACTAAATAAGAAAGTATCTTACGATTTTACAAAAAATGTTATACTTCCAAATGATATAAAACAACATCTAATCAAACTAGAAAATGAAAAACAAAGATTGCTTTTTATTAACAATTTTATTGATGATATGCTAAAAATCAATCAAGGCAATCTATCCGAAGCCAACATTGACCTCAATTAGCATTTTCTGATAATATATATTATGTAAAGTTCAAATAGATAATTATAGATCGATGCCTTAGGTATTAACTATGCGTTTGTAGCTTACTATATCGGTTGCGCCTTCTGTATTTATTAGTAAGACCGTAGAGTCTGCTATATATTTGTTTATAAATGTTTTGTACTTGGGTGATTCTATAAGGCCTATTAGTGCACCTAAGCTACTAGCACCGGATTCACCTGATACAACTACTGGATCACTTGTTATAGGATTATACAGTAATTTCATAGCTTTTTCAGTTAAATCATCAGATATAGATATACAAGAATTAAGGCTGTTCTTTAAAATTAACCACGATATTTTAGATAGACTTTCACAATCTAAGCCTGCCATGGAAGTAAACTTTTCATTTTCAACTGATACATTATATCCTTTTTTAATAGATTCAAATAGGCAGTTTGCAGAGTTTGGTTCAACGCTAATAAAAACTGGAGTATTTTTCCAGTTGTTTATTATATAATCAACAACTGAAGCAGCCCAGCTCCCAACACCTGACTGTAGAATTACTACATCAACCGTAAAACTATCAATTTGATTTGTTATTTCATAAATCTGAGTCCAGTACCCCATCATTATATCGATTGGTATTTTTTCATAGCCTGAGCTAGATTTATCTTGAACCAGGCAGTAATATCTTTTATTGTAGTCTTCATTTTGTTTTTCAACGTAACTTGCTGCCTGCTTTACAGCAAAATCATAATTTCCATCAACAACAACAACTTTAGCGCCTTCATCTTTTATTAAATTCACTCTTCCTTTTACAGTCTTTCTTGGTACAAATATAATTGCTTTTCTATTCATCTTTTTTGCTATCCTAGCAACAGCTCTGCCATGATTTCCATCTGTCGCAGTGCAGAAAACCTCAATATCTGGATTAGAGCTTACCTGTCTATTCATAGCATAAGACGCACCCAGCACTTTAAAAGCATTCAGCTCATATCTTGAACTTTCGTCTTTTATTATCAAATTCTTCAAGCCTAGCTTATTAGCCAATGCTGGCATATGAATTAAAGGTGTCTCATTCATATTAATGCTTTTATGAAAGCTTAGTACATTCTCGAACTTTGAAGGACTGAAGAATGTAGCAGTCTTAGATTTTTTGATATCAAATCTAGAATTATTAATTAAATTAATTAAATACACATTTAACAGTTAATTACAAGCAATAAGGTTCGTTTGATGTTACAATTGTGCAAAATTTGTACTTGTGATAAAGTATGACAGCCCAATTGATATCTTTGATATAACTATAAGCTCTATTCAATTCTCTGACCTCTGCACTGCCTACAATTTGAGCGAGAGCATTAAAGTCTTTTACTTTTACATTTCCAACTTCCCTAAAATCACCCGAAGATACATCAAATTGAAACTCTAAAGACTTTATTAGAGATGAATTTGTAAGCTCAAGAACTACAATTTCTCCATCAAATTGATATTCCGACATTACATCCCACCATTCTTCGTTTCCTAAAAAATCTTTATTATATCCTATGACAGGATATTTTTCACTAAAACTTGCTGCTCTAAAGCATTTACAATTCAAATCATAAAATCCTTTTTTCATCTCAAAACTGAAAGGTAGACTCCAAATGAAGCAAGTAAAATGGATATAATTCTGATTTTTGAGATTTTTTCTTTTAAGAATATCCAGGCAAGTATAACTATAAAAACAGCAGAACTCTGTCCTAATATGCTTGCTATTGGTGGTTTTGAAATATTAGCATAACCTATAATCCAAAAGCTTAAAGCTAGAAATGTACCCAATCCAGAGCTAAGTAAAACCTTCCATAAAATTTTAAAATTTTTCAAAGGATAGAGCAGCTTAATCTTATTTTTTTGAAACAAAAAAATTATCCAAGCTATAATAACACCAGGCAATAACCTGAATACTGTAATCCATAGCTGAACTTCTACAAAACTTCCAACTTTTGACAAAACAGGCTTTATAAGAACAATCCCAAAGCTACTTAACAAAACAGCAAATACTTGTAAAAACATTCCTCTTTTTTTTACTTTAGGATTGATATCATCAGCATCTTTTTCATAGTTAATAATAAGTATAGAAGCAACAACTACCATAAAGCCTATAAGTTGCTGTATTGTCAGCATCGTACCAAGCATAAAAGAAGAGAAAAAATATATAGACACAGGTTCAAAAGAGTTTACTACAGCTACTCTGTTTGCCCCTATCTTACTTAATGCATAGATGAAAATAGCATCTGCAAAACCCATGCCCAAGCTACCACTGATAATTATTTTAATATAATCATTAGCTGACAACATGTTGTACCACAAGGGGATATCCAGAACTATAAAAGTTAAAATAAATGCTATGAATGCTATTGTATTTTTTAAAGCTGTGATTAAGAATGGCGAAATAGATTTACTTGCTGACCTGAATACTATTACAGCAAAACTCCAAAATATAGCTGCAGTCAAAGCTGCGCTTTCACCAAAATATTCAAAATTAACCACTGAATTGTAATAATTAGTAATTTTTCACAAAGATGCCTAAAAAATCTACTTGCATCCAACCTCCATTTTAAAAATTATTAAAGAACTACAAATTGATTAAAAATAGTACCTTATCATAAACTTTGGTATAAAAAAAGTTTCGGTTTTTTTCCCACTAACAACAATACTACTGCCTTCATCATAGTATGCTAAAATAGCATTTGTTTTTGAATGGCTGTACTTAAGTGAGACTTCACCTCCTATTGTAAAATTATCTGAAATAAAATACTCTGAACCTAGAACAGGTGAAAATGCTACTGTAGCAATATTTTCCTCTAATCTGTTGTCATAATAAGAATAGTTGCTTGACATTTCATAAGATGAATATCCTAACTTTAAGCCTGAATACATGTTCATACTATCAAACTCAATTACATTGTAAAAGCCAATAGCAAGGCCAATACCTGTCTCTTCAGTTTTTCTATCTAAAGAACTAGAGTAATTTGAATTAGTGCTATTTATACCTTCATTAGATTCACTGAAAAATGTAAACTCAGTCTCAACAAAAACTTTTTTGATATGTACAGGTATGTACAAACTAGCTCTATTACTTGATATTAAATTTGTTGTTGCAAATAGATCGAACTCTAATCCAATTCCTACTTTAAAAATATCTTTTTCGGTATCTATTTCTTTTGATACGAGCATAGAACTTATTGCAATAACTGTTATAAATATTTTTCTAATAATCATTTTTTAATACCTTCTCTTATTATGTTATTTAATTTATCAGTTACATCAAGAGTTAGTGCATCCTTCAAATCAATAGCGCACAGGTTTTCTTTTAGCTGGGTGGAACTGGAAGCGCCTAAAATTACAGTACTTACATTTTGATTCATTAAACACCAAAGAATTGCAAATTGGCTAGGCAGTAGGCCTATTTCTTTTGCTAGGCTGTTGATTTTGCCAATTAAATCAAAATTTATTCCATCCATAGAATCAGCCAACCACTCATACCCCTTCACCTTAAATCTGGATGAGGATGGAACGCCATTATTATACTTTCCTGTCAAAAGACCTGATGCAAGTGGAGACCAAATGGTTGATCCAATCTTATATTTCTTGAATATTTCATCATACTCATTTTCAAAGCGATCCCTATGTAAAAGGTTGTACTGAGGTTGCTCCATGGATGGCCCTCTAAGTTTGTACTTACTGGCACATTTAAAAGCTGTTTTAATTTCCTTTGCGCTCCATTCAGATGTTCCCCAATACATAATCTTTCCTTGAGAAAGTAAATCGTTCATAGCAAAAACAGTTTCTATAATTGGTGTTTCAGGGTCTGGCCTGTGGCAAAAAAACAAATCAAGATAATCTACCTGAAGTCTTTTTAGAGCGTTATTACATGCATCGTGCACATGCTTCTTAGAAAGACCTTTTTGTGTTGGAAGATCACCTCCCCAAAATACCTTACTTGATACTATATAGGAATCTCTTGACCAGTTAAGTTTTTTCAAGATTTTTCCCATTAAAACCTCAGATGCGCCAGATGCATAGGCCTCAGCATTATCAAAAAAATTGACTCCACGTTCATATGCAATTTCCATGCATCGCATTGCCTCTTTTTCATTTAATTGATTTACAAATGTAACCCAAGATCCAAAAGAAAATTCGCTAATTTTTAACCCTGATTTTCCTAGATTCCTATATTCCATTATTTTCCTTATTATATTTTAAGACTAATTCTGAATCAATCATATGAGGCATATCGTGGCAGTTTTCGCTAAGGCCGCAATTTCTACACGTGTAATGGCAGTTAATAACAACTATCTCGAATCCACATGCAATACAATCTTTCTTCTCGATCATTTTAAAAATGTATTCATAAATTCAAGTGCAAATATTGATGATTTCTCTCTTGCAGATTTATTACCTCCGAGCTCTGAGCCTCTGTCAGCGCAAAAATACAGCCCAATTTTTTGCAGCAAAGGCGAGGACATTGGAAATCTATAATCTTTTGTTCTAGTAATGCCATCCTTATCTACTACAAGCCTGCAATTATCAACGCTATAGGCATTTTCAACCATAACCACTGGCCCCTCTCTATCAAATGAATGGTGCGATTGAGGGTAGATGGTTAGCTCTGCATTATCATAACCATAATCCTTCATTTTACCTATGAACTCTGTACACGCCTCTGCAGGAACCCAGTTATCATATTCACCTATTAAAATATGAATAGGAGATTCAGTAAACTCAAATTCATCAGGAATAGCAATACATGGAGGGTAAATTGGAAGGTGTGCCGCAAACTTTATATCTGGAGACAATGCTTCCTGAATAGGTCTCCAGGCAGTAAAAAGAGCAACCCCTCCACCTAGACTCCAGCCAGTTATACCTATCTTACTTGCATCTATTCGGTTATCTTTTGATACTTTTTTGATTGCAGCAAATGCATCTGCTACCATCATGGCTGTTGTTACCGATGCCTGCTCACCAACTGTAGACTCTACGTTTCTACTTTTAAAGCTATGTATGGCTAGCGTTGCAAATCCGTCTTCATAGTAACGTTTTAAATATCCGTAGTGATGCGAGCTCCAGTTTTTACTTCCAGCAAATCCTACAACCAAAGGGAAACTTTTTTTACTGCTAGCCATTGGCACAGTTAGAACTCCAAAAACTTTCTGATCTTCTATTTTTTCAATTCTTTTAAATATATCATAGAAGTTAAAGGGGTTTTTACTGTCAAATTTGACGATTTCTTGGTTTCTTTTAAGAGTTTCCTTGGCTTTTTCAATTGCCGGGCTAATATCATTAGATTCGTAGCTATAGCTGTTTAAATAGATCCAGCCTATATATAAAACCAAAAGAACAATAAATAATCTGTATAGCTTCTTCATTTTATAACCAAGTTAACTAGTTTTCCTGGAATATAAATTTCTTTTATTATTGTTTTTCCTTTTAAATACTGATCAATCTTTGGGATTTTTTTACATAAACCAAGGACCTCTTCTTTACTAACACCATTGGGAAGATCTATGCTTGATCTTAACTTACCATTAACCTGAACGACAATTGTCAGCATGTCATCAATAGTCAGCTTCTCATCATAATCAGGCCACGATTCATTGAATATTGTTGTGCCACGTCCCTCTCTCTCCCACAGCTCTTCACAAAGGTGAGGAGATATCGGAGCAAGAAGTTTTAAAAATATGACTCTAAAATCTGAACTAATTTTTATTGATGCAAAATGATTCATCAATTCCATCAGCTTGCTTATAGCTGTATTAAACTTCATAGATTCAAAATCACTGGTTACAGCTTTAACTGTTTTATGAAGAACCTTTATATCCTTATGTTCAGGGCATGCCGTTGATGTGTCACTTGTAAATTTACTCCAGACCTTATTTACAAATCTTGATATACCCGTTATTCCCGAATCATTCCAGTCACCGCCATCATCAAAAGGACCCATAAACATAAGATAGGCTCTGAAAATATCTGATCCATAATTTTCTATAAACTTATCCGGAGAAACTGTGTTACCTTTAGATTTAGACATTTTTGCGCCGTCCTTTGTGATAGTTCCTTGGTGAAAAAGTTTCTTGAATGGCTCATCAAAGCTTAAATGCCCCAAGTCTCTAAGCGCTTTTGTTACAAACCTAGCATAGAGAAGATGCATCGTGGCATGCTCTGACCCTCCTACATAACAATCAACCGGAAGCCAGTCCAAAGATTCTTTAGAAAATGGCTTTTGAGTATTACGAGAATCTGGATATCTAAGATAGTACCAGGAAGAGCATACGAATGTATCCATTGTATCAACCTCAGGCTTCCAGCCTTTTCCAAAAATTGCTTCTGTTCTATCTACAAGCTCCTTAGAAGAGCCTAAAGGCGATGTGCCCTTTGGCTTATAGTCAACATCATCCGGAAGCAGCCATGGAAGATGCTTATCTGGAATAAGGTGAGGAACTCCATCAGGGCTGTACACTACAGGGATCGGGCAACCCCAGTATCTTTGGCGAGAAATCAGCCAATCTTTTAGCTTATAATTTATTTTCGAAGCTCCAAAGCTATTTTTTTCCAAGAAGGTGATGATTTTCTGCTTAGCCTCTTCTACATCCATGCCATTTATTAATTCAGAGTTAACCATACTACCCAACCCTGTAAATGGGATCTCATCATCTTCACAGTCAATTACTTTAATAATCTCTAAACTATACTTCTTTGCAAATTCATGGTCTCTCTCATCATGCCCAGGAACTGCCATTATCGCACCGGTTCCATATGTAGAAAGTACATAGTCTGCAATCCAAATCTGGATTTTTTCTCCATTAATAGGGTTTATGGCATAGGAGCCTGAAAATACTCCGGTTTTATCTTTGTTTAAGTCGGTTCTCTCCAACTCATTTTTTCTCTGGGCCTCTTTACAGTACTCATCAACACACTTAACGTTTTCATCTGTAGTGATTTTTTGAAGCAAATCATGCTCCGGAGATAATACTAAGTATGATGCGCCATACAAAGTATCAGGTCTTGTCGTATAGACCTTTACAGAGATTTCACTAGACTCAACATTAAACAAAATTTCTGCGCCAGAGCTTCTGCCGATCCAGTTCTTCTGCATCGCCATTGTTTTACCGGGCCAATCTATGCCATCAAAAGATAATAGCTCTTCTGCGTAATCTGTTATCTTGAAGAACCATTGTTTTAATGCCTTCTGCTCTACAAATGCTCCTGACCTTTCTGATGTCCCATCTGCCAGAACCTGCTCATTTGCTAAAACAGTCTGATCTACAGGGTCCCAATTAACAAGAGCCTCTCTTCTATAAGCAAGTTTATTTATGTAGAGCTCCTTAAACAACCACTGAGTCCATCTATAGTAATCAGGTCTTGATGTTACAACTTCTGCTGACCAATCAAACATCGCACCAATCTCGCTAAGCTGCTTTCTCATTGTACCTATATTTGACATCGTACTCTCTCGTGGATGGACACCGTTTTTAATAGCAAAGTTTTCAGCAGGAAGGCCGAAAGAGTCGAAACCTTGAGGTTGAAAAACACTTTTCCCTCTCATTCTTTTAAATCTAGCAAATGTATCAACGGGACCATAGTTATACCAATGGCCAATGTGAAGCTTGTCACCCGATGGATAGCTGAACATTGTAAGACAGTAATATTTATTTTTCAGATCATAATCGAAAGTCTCATGCTCAACTTTCCAATTTTCCTGCCATTTTTTTTCAATTTCCTTGTAATTGTAGATACTCATATATAAAGTTACACTTTAATTAAATATTATAAATAACATTAAAAACTATATATTAAACGATAGTTTCTTTCCACCTATTATATGCAAATGAATATGAAATACAGTCTGACCTCCATCCTTGTTGCAATTGAAAACGGCTCTATAACCTTTAGAATCCACCCCCATCTCCTTTGCAATATTTTTTGCAACGCAAAACATTCTACCAATAAGAGGACCATCCTCTTCTTTGATATCGTTTAAAGTTGGTATTTCTTTTTTTGGAACAACCAGAAAATGTACTGGAGCTTGAGGCTTTATATCATTAAATGCTATCATCTCGCTATCCTCATAGATGATATCAGCTGGTATTTCTCTATTTATAATTTTTGTAAATATAGAGCTCACTATAGAGATTTTTCCTTAAAACTACTTTCCACACTTAAAGCCCTTTCCAGGACAGTCGGCCATGCTTCGGTGTATTCTATAGGGTCTACCAGTCCTAACTTGTTAAACGAAAGAATTCTTTCAACATCTGCTCCTGACTTTCCATCAGATTTTCCATGAATATCTGGATTGTAGGATGTTATCGTGTTGCGATAAAACTCCTTAAAATCCAACCCAAGAGAGTTTAATTTTACAATAGTTTTTTTGAGAATCGAATGCTTTTCGTCATTGATGAAAGGTAAATAGAAGCTTAACAATTCAGAGCCCCAGTTTCCCTTTTTAAAAGCGCTCTCTAGAAGTTCATAAAAATCAGGCCTGCAATCGGGGTATATTGAATGATCCCCTGCATGTACGCCTAAACCTAAAATAATTTTTTCTTTTTTTTTGGATGACAACGATAAAGAGTATCCATAAATAATAGATGAAAAGATTGCATTTCTATTTGGAACAAATGTAGAAATCATACTTTCTTCTTCGTAATACCCTTCAGGTATAGATTGTCCTTCATCTATGAGGGAGGAATTGAATTTAGAAAACACGTCTTCTATGGAAATAACTTTGTGGATCAGCTTATCAGAAAAACCATTTTGACCTAAATATCCAATATTGCTCTTTGCTCGCTCAACCTCTATAATATGCTTTTGGCTGTATTTAAAGGTAATACAATGAACTCTATAGCCTGAAGATAGAAGATCAAGAAGAAGAGCACTTGAATCCATGCCACCGCTAAAACTTATTACTGATTCTTTCATGCAGAAGTTTCTATCTGTAGATCTTGAGGTATTGAGCTGTTGGACTCAACGCCCGGCCTGCCAAGTATTGAAAAATCAGTTATACTTCCACTGAAATAATTATACACCCATGGCTCACACCAGCCAACTTCTGTTTTTAATATTTGCTTATTTGAAAGATCATGGAGGTGCATAACTATAGATCTTATTGAGTTTCCATGGGCAGAGACAATAACTGTATTATTTCCAGCTAGCAAAGGCTGTA
>NHIV01000007.1 GCA_002170735.1 bacterium TMED198
AGCTGATAATTATTTTAATACCATTCTTTTTTAATCTCTCAATCAATAAATCTCCCATGCACTCCATTGGAGTTAAGACACCTCTATTATTTACTAGTTTATCTCTGTCCTTAATTATACAGAGAGCAGATTCTGAGATAAGCTTTGCAGTTTCTCCATAGCCAGGATCTCCACCTGAAATTTCAATTTCAACTTTAGACTTCATTGAACGAGCAACAAAAATAGATCTAAACCAATGCTTTTCCCTTTCCCTTTCACTTGGACCTGATCCTGATGGAATATATGATCTAAGCCAATTTCTAATAAAACCTATCTTTGAAAAGACTGATATTGTTGCAATTCCAAGTATAAGCATCAACATAGAAAAGAATGATTTAAATAGAATGAACTGCTTGAAATTAAAATCTGAACCGTAGTCAAAAAATATGCCTGATTTTCTGACAATATCTCTATCAACAACTGGAAAAATTAAAGCCCACTTCTGAAATCGCTTGTTAAAAAAAATTCTTTTTGATTTTTTATGCTTTCTTTTACTTTTATTGCCTCTTTCTGAAGATTGAGAGCCAATTGAAATGGAGTTCAAAAAAGATGCCCACGTTCCACCAGAAATTTTACCCCTTGTAAGCAAATAATTTTCAATTTGTATGTTTTTATCCCCAAGCATTCTTACGGCTAAGTAGGAGCCAATATCAGCAGGTATTGACTCAAAACCACAGCAATTTAAAACGATGCTACCGCTATTAAGAGCATCTTTAGAAAGCTTATCTTTAACTCTGTTCACAAACTGGGGCTCACCTGTCAGGTCGAGGTAGTGGGTTCCATGCTTAACGCAGCTATCAACTAAATACTCTCCATAGATACAGTACGGCCCAACTGTAGTCAATACTACAGAAGTTTTCTTGCACATTGAATCAATTGCATCTTTATCAAAAGAATCAACTACAAGAGTGTCAATTTTTTTACCTCTAGACGAAAGGTCTATTGAAACAGATTGGAGCTTTTCCCTATCTCTTCCTGCTATTGCCCAATTTAAATTTTTAGCATCAGCATGACTATTTATGTAGCTACAAACTATTTCTCCTGTAAATCCTGTAGATCCAAAAATAACCAAATCATATTTTCTATTCATTTTATTGTTCAGACTTTAGCTTTTTCTTCATTGATGCCCTCTTGTTCTCATCAAGCTCTTTCTTTCTAAGCCTAATACTTTCAGGGGTAATCTCAACCAGCTCATCTTCTGATATAAATTCAAGGCACTCATCTAGCGATAATCTCCTAGGAGCCTTAAGAGTTACGGTAGCATCTGATGTAGAACTTCTCACATTTGTAAGCTTCTTCTCTCTAACTATATTGACAGATAAATCATCCTGCTTGTTTCTTTCTCCAATAACCATGCCCTTATAGACCTGAGTTCCTACATCAAGAAATAATACGCCTCTATCTGCCATTGCAAGTGAAGCGTATCTCGTCACAGCTCCAGATCTATCAGATATTATAGCCCCACTAACTCTCTGCGGAATAGGTCCATGCCACTCCTTGTATCCATCAAAAAGACTGTTAAGAATTCCAGATCCCTTAGTATCATTCAAAAATTGACTTCTAAACCCAATCAATCCTCTAGATGGAATTGAGAAATCAACAAACATTCTTCCGTTTCCAGGGTTTGACATATTAACCATTCTTCCTTTTCTGCTAGAAAGCTTCTCAGTTACAACTCCCAAAAATTCTTCAGGAACATCTATGTAAACCTTCTCCATAGGTTCAAGTGTTTTTTCATTTTCTTTTTTGGTAATCACTTGAGGCTTAGATACCATAAACTCATAGCCCTCTCTCCTCATTGTCTCAATTAAAATAGCCATCTGAAGTTCGCCTCTTCCACAAACGTCAAAACAATCAGATCTATCAGTCTCACTTACCTTAAGCGATATATTCCCAAGCACCTCCTTCAAAAGACGGTCTCTTAGATTCCTTGATGTAAGGTATTTACCTTCCTTGCCAGCAAATGGGCCATTATTGACATAAAAAAACATTGAAATAGTAGGACTGTCAACCTTAATTCTTGGTAAAGGCTCTGGTTCAACTTGAGATGAAATCGTATCTCCAATTGCAATACCTTCTACACCGGCTACAGCAATTATATCTCCTGATTCAACTTCATCAACTTTTATTCTTTGAAGTCCTTCAAAGGTGTAGCATGCTGAAAGCTTTATATTGTTTGTTATACCATTCTCATGACATAGGCTGTAGCTCTCATTCATTTTTAGCCTGCCATTGTTTAACCTGCCTATTCCAACTTGACCCACGTAGGAGTCGTAGGCGAGGTTGTTGATTAAAAACTGAGGTTTATTTTCATCGCTACCTGGAGGGCCTGGAATATATGATATAATCGTATCAAACAGTGGCTTGAGAGAAGTTGATGAGTCTCCAAGGACCTCATGGGCCACACCAAGCTTTGCATTTGTATAAAGAATAGGAAACTCAATCTGTTCCTCATCTGCATTTAAATCAATAAAGAGATCATAAACCATGTTAACGATATCTGTCACACGAGCATCTTTTCTATCAATTTTATTTATTACTAAAATAACTGGAAGTTTCCTATCAAGAGCTTTTTTTACAACAAATCTTGTTTGAGGAAGCGGACCCTCAGATGAATCCACAAGGAGCAGCGCTCCATCAACCAAGTTCAAGCTTCTTTCTACTTCACCTCCAAAATCAGCATGGCCAGGGGTATCAATAATATTTATTTTAATATCATTGTATCGAACGGAGGTATTCTTTGCGGTTATGGTTATTCCCCTCTCTCTCTCAAGGTCCATTGAATCCATAACCCTATCAATAACATCCTGGTTAGCTCTAAAAGTTCCTCCCTGCCTTAGCATGCCATCTAGCAAGGTGGTCTTTCCATGGTCTACATGCGCAATAATAGCGATGTTTCTAAAATTGTTCTTTGACATCTAAATAATTTATTAAGAATAAAGATATTTGTTTAAACAATAAATACTATTCTCAAGAAAGAATAATATTTACGAGGACAATTACATCAAGTATATCTACAAGACCATCGCTGTTTAAATCTGAAATTGAAAGAATCTGCCCAGATGACTCCTGATCTAGAACAATACCAACAACAATAATAACATCCTGTATATTCACCATATTATCACTATTTATATCACCTAGTAATGGTTGATAAAAATAATCTAGTCCTAGCTTCTGGGCCCTTGGAATTGACACGTTTGGGCCAGTATATTCATAGCTCCAAACCACTCCGCTATCGGGTCCAACTTCTCGCATATGCACCGCCTCAGAAACGGTAACAAATGTATTACCGTTTTCAAGTCTATATGCACCTGATTGGGTCATTGAAAAGACACCTTGAATTTGATATTCCCAAATTGGAACCTTTGGATCATAGAATCCATCATCATTTAACAAAAACTGATTTTCATGATCCAGAGGAAGGTTAATCTCATATACAACGGAGCCTATATTGAAGTTTCTATTGTTGTATACCAAAATATTTCCTCCACCTGGGTAGCTAGAATTAATCCAATTGACTCCATGAGGATTAAGCAGAAAATCATTCTCACCATTCCCTGAATTATAGTTAGATGGCTTACCCCATCTGTATAAAAAGTCACCTCCTATTGCATAGTTTCCACCACTAGATGAAGAAGCCTCTAAGGTTGATGTGCTATGATCGATAATATATATTTCTCCAGTTCTTCTTGAGCTAATAACAATAAGATCTAGTTCCTCGTTGAAATCAATAGCGTTTGTGTGTATCCAGTCCCCATAGGATGAGGTTGGAGGCCTTACATTGATATCAAGTCTTTCTGGATATTCACTGATAAGGCCATAATTAGGTTTGTCAGGATCTACGTCTTGGACAAGGTGATCCCAAAATCTCCACTCCCATATAATCTCTTCCTCATCCATTCCATTAGGAACAACCTCAATTACCTTGCATGGTATAATAAAATCCAATGAATCGTTTATAGATTCCATACCCAATGACCGAGCTTCATCAGCGCTAACCTTTTCAAACACAAGCATTAAAATATTCCCATTGTCTAAGACCTCTATATCGTGATGCGGCTGCATAGAGCTAGTGGCAACGTTAAAGTCCCACAAAATATCTCCCTGCCAAGTGTATTTAACGACTCTCCCACCCATTGGCCCGTTATCACCATTAAGCGGCTCAAAGGGTGTCTCCTTGCAGGGATATACAAGGCTACTATCTGACATTAAGTATGGAATAGATGAGGGCTTGCAATCATGAACCCAGCTATTGATAATATTTTCGTTATTGTCCATCAAGAACGTGGTATGTTCTATGCTTTCATCTAAAGAATGATCAAGAGATGGAGTAAACAAAACATATCCATCATATACATCCGAAAGAATGAAAGTTAAAAATAGGGCTAGTATATATAGCTTCCTAAGCATGGTAAAATTTATAAAACAAAATAAATAAAATCAGTAAGTGCTATCACATTTTAAGATTATTTTTTTGATTGCTTTGGCTTAGGTGGAGCCTTGTAAACGAACCAATCATCGCTCGTTATTTCATATAAATGATCCGCTTCTTCATCAAGAATCTTTGCGGTTGTTTCTTTTACAGCTGCTATCTCCACCCTAACTCCTTCAGCCTTAAGATGCCTAATAAGCTCAACAAAGTCTGAGTCTCCAGACATAATTATTATAGTATCTACCTTTGATGCTAGCTGCATAGCTTTAATAGAAAGAGGAATATCAGCGGACTTATGACATGGAACTACGGAGCCGTAGTAGTTTTCATACAGCCTCTCTGCAAGCTTTGAAGAAATTGATTTTCCTTCTCTGAAGTAAAGGAGTCTGTTTAGACCCCTGCCATTTAAAAGTTTAGGGATCAGCTTATCAAAATTAATCATTGTCTGTTTTGAATTTGAAACTGAATGAATGCTTTTCTCAATGTTATTTCCATCGCACAAAATCGCAACTGATTGGGTAATATTTATAGTTTCCATTGGTTTGTCCTTGCTAGTTGTTAAGTATAATATTTACGATTTGAATTACATCTAAGATATTAATGGTTCCATCTGAGTTTATATCTGCGTATCCTATGCCAGGTTCAAGCCCAAGCACCATATTTACAATCAAAATCACATCTAGAACATTAACTATGCCATCAAGGTTAAGATCTCCTACAGATCCAGAGCTTGGGCAGTAGTTTCCATCAGGAGCAAGTTGAGGAAGTTTATATATTGGATCAGTTAAGATCTGATGCATAGATATATCAGTTGACTCAAAAAGATCAGGGGTACAAAGCTCCCATTCATTGTCAATTCCATTGCAAGTTTGAGGATCATCAAGAATCCCCATATTGCTAACAATGCACCAGTACATATACTCAATAGCCATACACTGATAGTCACAGGTCCAGTCATCGTAATGGTACCAAGCCTCATCTGGATACTGGCTGGGAATATTAATAAACTGACCACCTCTTGCAACGTCCATGGCAGCGGACATAAGCGATGAATTTGGTTCGAGATCAAAAGCGTCTGGATAAATTGATACATGGCCAATATCGTTTATTACATGTACAACCTCTTCAACCGTTGCATCATCTCCCCAGTGGCCTGGGTTGCCTGGATCTATCTCATTGTTAAACAAAACAGCTGATGCTCCATCGCCGTTGTAATTATTAAAAAAATTATTTGCAGCTGAGGACCACTCTGAGGTTATAATTGGTATCAGAGCGTCTCTATAAGAAAGCTCCTGCTTAAGAAGGGGATCATCAACCTCTCCATTCTCATCGTTATCTAGCAGCTCTGCTGCTACAGATGCAACATGAAGAACCTTATAATCTGATATTGATGGCTCAGCATAAATGTGGAAACAATCAAGAACGTTGACATACTTTGTAAACAACGATAGTGCTGGATCTGAGGCATGAGGGTTCGCAACAATTTCAAGGCAAACTTCATTCTGTGAAAAAGATGAAGAAATCAAAAGCGAAAAAAACAATATTTTAAATTTGTCATAAATCATGAAGATTTTCTTACTATATTCTAATCTACAAACAAAACAATGCATTTCATAACGATTCTAATTTAAATTTTACTTTAAAAATTTTACAACAATCATCATAATTTATACTGTGGTTTCTATAGAAAAAATTAATCAGGCTCATGATAGGATAAATTCATTTATTCACAGAACTCCTATAATGACCAGCTCAAGCCTAAACAGCGTCTCGAATTCAAAGCTCTTTTTTAAGTGTGAGAACTTTCAAAAGGCCGGTTCTTTTAAAATCCGAGGAGCATCAAACGCGGTGGGGCTGCTTACAAAAGATGACATCGCAAGAGGAATAGCAACAACCTCATCTGGTAATCATGGCGCAGCTCTATCAATGGCTGGGTCAAACGCTGGTGCATCAGTAACGGTTGTAATGCCTAATAACTCTCCCAAGATAAAGGCTGATAATGTAAAAAGAAACAGGGGTAAGATTGTTTGGTGTGAGCCAAATCAAAAATCAAGAGAAGAAACTCTCAAGCTACTAATAAAAAATGAGAATAGAACCATCGTACATCCATACAACGATGAAAGAATTATTGCTGGGCAAGCAACAGTTGCAAAAGAAATTCTTGAAGATATCTCTGATCTTGATGCCATAGTATCTCCTGTTAGCGGGGGAGGCCTCATAAGTGGAATTCTATGCTTCGCAAAGCAACTAAGATCTAACATAAAGGTATATGGAGCAGAACCAAGCGAGGCAGATGATGCATACAGATCAATTAAAGAAGGAAAGATTGTTTCCAACAAATCAACCAATACTATATGCGATGGCCTAAGAGCTCAAATTGGAACTATTACGTTTCCTATCGTATCAAGTATGTGCGATGGAATTTTAAGAGTAGATGAAGATGAAATCATTGAGTCTATGAAAATGATCTGGGACAGAATGAAAATCATTGCTGAGCCTTCAAGCGCAATTACTTTAGCAAGCGTTCTAAAAAACAAAGCTCTTTTTGAGAATAAAAAGGTTGGGCTTGTTTTATCAGGTGGAAATAGTGACCTTTCAGAGCTGCCCTGGGCAGGTTAAAGAGCCAACCCAGGACTAATCTTTAAAAAAACCTATCAAAAAAATTATATATAATAAAGACTACTTTATATACATAATCTTTTGCTTAAATACCTCCTGATTAACTCGCATCATTACAAAGTAGACTCCACTTGATAGATCTACAGGTTCCCATTTAATCGAATGAACTCCAGGGAGCATATTCTCTGATTTTACAACTTCTACCAACTGACCCTTAATGTTATAAACCTGCAAATTAACCTTTGAGTACTCTGGAACAGCTATACTTATAGTTGTTTGAGGGTTAAATGGATTTGGATAGGCACCTAAAAGGGCAAACTCATCAGGCAAACCATCTAATCCTATAACATTTGACTCAGATATAAACAACACCTCAGATCTTTCACTCTCATTCTCATGAATATCTACTGATGAAACGCTGTAACCTCTAGGATCATCATTTTCAACATCCTCAAAGAAAGTATTAAAGGTAGAGGCATAGAACTCATCGTCCTTGTATAGATTGTAATGACTTATATCGTTGTCCATTACAGCGTTCCAAGTTACCTCTGTAACATCAAAGTCAGAATCGTACCAACCAAAAACAGAGTTTGGAATACTTGGAGCAATATTATCAACTGAGTATCCAAATATAGAGGCATCACTTTCAAAGTTACCCTCATCCATTGCAGCAATTACTCTATACTCATTTACAGCTGTATCAACGGACGTTGAGTCAGAAAAAGTTCTCACTTCGATTTGATACTCAGAAGCACCATATGCAAAAATAGATTGAACTGAGGTCCAAACACCGCTGTCTTTACGCTGGACAAGATAGCCCTCTGCCCCATCAAACAAGTCTGTTGAAGAAGAGTCTTGATCTCCTGAGTAGATTGTATCCGTATCAAGAATTGATCTTGTAAATGAAAGGTAAACGTAGCCACCTTGATCCTTTGGAATGTCAGACATGGACAGGTTGTATGCGCCGAACTTATACTGAACTTCGTTCACTATACCGTTTTCATCGTCATCACATTGATCCCATCCGTTTCCACCGCATACACCGTTGGGGAAGTTATCGTTAACACATATATCGTAAACAGCGTCTCCGCCCCATACTCCTGCACAATCCTGGATACAGTTATTTAATTCATCCTCATCGCAGATTCCACATTCATCAAACAAACCACTTCCTCCACATACACCGCACTCATCAAGACCGTTATCACCCTGGAAGCCGATCCAACCTTCAGTATTAGAACAAACTCCAAAGCAGTCAGTTGTAGCTTCTCCATTTGGATCACCAGCGCAGTCTGCACAAGATTGATTCCATAAAACTGTATTTATAGATCCATTTTCTACACACTGACCGCAGTCATCAATCTCTGCCTCTCCACCAAAAACACCTGCACAATCTTGAAGCGAACACGTGGTGTTATTGTTTAGAGGAATATCATCGCATACGCCACATGCATCTACAGCAGCGCTTCCACCACAATTTCCAGCGCAGTCTTCCTGTGCATTTCCACCCCATGCTCCAGCGCAGTCTTGCTCACAGGTTGTATTGTCGTTATTTAGATCATCATCACAGTACCCGCAGTCATCAAACCTACCATCTCCTGCACATGTTCCACAGTCATCTACTACAGCATCTCCGCCGCACTCTCCTAGGCAATCCTCAACAGCTGACCCATTACAATCACCAGCGCAGTCTTGCTTAAGAAGTCCTCCGCATGTTCCGGCACAGTCTTCAACTGTAGACCCACCCCATACACCAGCGCAGTCTTCAGAGCATGTAGTGTTATCACCTCCACATACCCCACAATTATCAAACTCTGTTCCTTGACAGTCGCAGAACCCTTCTGGAATATCATCGCAACCACATTCTCCTAGCGGGCCACCACCACCGCATACGCCACATTCATCTACAACCGTCAAACCACCACATACACCCAAACAATCAACCTCTACTATACAGTTTCCATCGCAATCAAAATTATCTGCAGGACCTGATCCTCCGCATTCACCGCACACATCTTCTACGGCTGTTCCGTCCCACTCTCCATTACAATCTTGAGAACAGGTAGAGTTGTTGTTGGACATATCATCATCACAAACCCCGCAGTCATCTAGGGTCCAGCTTCCAAAGCATACACCGTTACAGTCAATATCGCTGTCAAAAACTTTCCCAGTGCTGCCCTCTGAACAGATACCACAGGTATCTATCTCAGCCGTTCCACCCCATACTCCTGCACAATCCTGACCACAGGTGGTGTCATCGTTTGATGAATCGCTATCACAGAAGCCACAGTTATCTATGTAGCCGTAAGCGCCTTCAATCGTACTGTTAATACATCCGCCGCACTCATCCACAACGTAGTCACCGTTGCAATTTCCACGACAATCCTCTACCGCAGATCCGTTGCACTCTCCAGCGCAGTCCTCAACCGCAGATCCACCGCATTCACCTGCGCAATCAACCGTTAAATTTCCATTGGGAACTCCTGAACAGTCAGAGCACGAAGAGTTATCGTTTGAAGGATCACTATCGCACACTCCGCAGCCATCGATCTCTGCGTCTCCACCGCATTCACCGTGGCAGTCAAAGTCCGCATCTCCATTACAAACACCGGCGCAGTCTTCAACCGCAGTTCCTCCACAGGCTCCTAAGCAATCTGCAACAGC
>NHIV01000008.1 GCA_002170735.1 bacterium TMED198
GAGAGGGAGTCGAACCCCCACGCCCTAGAGCACTGGTTCCTAAGACCAGCGTGTCTACCAATTTCACCATCGCGGCAATTCGTGAAATTTATAAAAAAATATTCTTAAAACTAGGAAATTTAATTTATTAACCTATTTTGTGCTTAATAAATTCTAATTCATAGTTAGAAAGCATTGCTTTTCCAATTAAAATCTGTTCAGATGATAATAAAATTTTTTTAAAAATTGAATCTAAGGTTTTCAAGTCTTTGGAGATATGAACCACCTGAATTGTTGCTGTCTGCCACTTTTCAGTTTCGCCAATTTCAGAAACAGAAACTTGGAATTTATTAATTAACTTTGATTTTAAGCTATTTACTACTGATCTCTTATTTTTTTTTGAATGAGAATGCGGAATAAAAATAAAGAGAGTAAGAACAGCAATTATTGATTTAGTCAAAAGTGTTAAATCCTAAGTTAATTAGGAAAAGTCTATTTCAAATTTACCTTGAAATAAACTCAATATTTCTCTTGAAAGATAATTAGGGTACTGTCCATTTCTTCTTTCTTTTATTTGGTTGCAAACCTTATACCATTCTTTCTCAGATTTTGTTTTCAATAACTGAGTTTTTTCTTCTTCAGTCAGTTTCATGGTTTCATTCATTTCCTATATCCTGTTTGATAATATATTTTTTTATTAAAAATAATCTAATTAATGTTAATTTAAATTAATAACTATGCAACTTAAATCTAAGTTAAATAATATTATAGATAGTCCTGTTTTCAGAGGAACAACCCTTTTATTTGCAATTTGGGCTGTTGGTTCAATCTCAGTCTATTACTTTGAGAATAAAACATTTTCAACATTCCAAGATGCATTCTGGTGGACAATAGTAACAATTACAACCGTTGGATATGGAGATATTTCTCCTAGTAGTCCAGCAGGAAGAATTATTGCCGTAGGATTAATGTTTTCAGGGATTGGGATTGTCGCAGCTTTAACAGGTTCAATTAGTTCTATAATAACAACAAAAAAAATAATGGAAGGTAAAGGTTTGGAAAAGTTAAACATAAAAAACCATATTATTATATGTGGTTGGAATGGTATTATTGAGAAAATATTAAATTCTATTTCAATAATTTCATCTGAAGATAATCGACAAGTTAATCTGGTTCTAATTAACAATCTTACTGAAGAAAAAATTCAGGGTATTTTAGCTAAACATGAAAAATTAAAAATACAATTTGTAAGAGGAGAACAAGTAACTGAGCCAATATTGAATAAGGCAAACGTTAAAGAAGCTCAATCAGCTATTGTAATTTCAGAAGATACTGATGTAAACTCAGATGATAAAACAATTTTAACGACTCTAACAATTAAAAATATTTCTCCTAATCTTAAAGTTATAGCGTATGTCAATCAATCCGATAAAATTTCATACTTAAAGAGAGCTAATGTAGATGAAGTTATTCTTGCAAATGATTATGAAACATTTATGGCTGTCACTCATGTTATGGAACCTGGTGTTCCACAGGCAGTGAATCAGCTACTTGATATAGAGTCTCCAAAAAGATTTAAGAGTGAAGCTATTCCTAAATCAATGATTGGAAAAACATTTAAGGATTTAAGTGATTATTATAAAAATGAAAATCAATCTCTTTGTATTGGTCTTTTTACCGAATCACATAATGTAGGATTTTCTGACTTTTTATCTTCTGATATCGATGCACTTGATGCTTTTATTGAAAAAAAATTAAGAGCTGCAGGAAAGTCATTAAGTGAAGAGAATAAGGTTAATCTGAATCTAAATCCACAAAATGACTATATAATTAAAGAAAGTGAAGGAGCTATTTTAATACCATGAAACAGTACCTAGATAAGCTAAATAAATTTCAAATTTTTAATTCCCTAAATTCTAATGAAATAAAATTATTTCATGAAAATATGGAGCTCAAAATATTTTCTTCTAATTCTACTATAGTTAATGAGGGGGATGATGGCGAGAGCTTATTGTTCTTGCTATCAGGAGAAGTAATTATAACTAAAGCTTTGACCCTACTAACAAGTCAATCCAATGTTGACAATAGAGAGAAAACAATGGATAAAGTATCAGGAGAAGTATCCTTTGGGGAAATGTCCATGTTCTCAAAAAATGATAAGCGAACAGCTACAATTTCTGCAAAAGAAAACTGTGAAATTGGTTTTCTCGATCAAGAAAAATTCTGGAAAGTTTGTGAAAAAAATCCAAATATTGGATTTATCGTTATGAAAAATATTGGAAAATTATTAGTAAATAATTTGAACAGGACAAACAACCAAGTTTTAAAACTTACAACTGCTCTAGGGTTAATGCTTGACTAACAACATTATAAATTGGCTAGATCATTGTAGACTACAAAAATTATTAACACCATCAACAATATAGCACCTACTTTTTGAAAGTTTAGTTTAAACTTAGTTGAAAGCTCTTTTCGTCTAAGCCCTTCTACAGCTGAAATTAGTACATGACCTCCATCAAGGGCCGGAAGAGGCATAATATTAATAATACCCAAGTTAATACTCAATATAGCCATTAAATTAAGTAGAGCTCCAAAGCCAATTTCTGAAGCTTGTCCACTAACTTTAGCAATCATTATTGGACCGCCTAGCCCTGAAAGTGGTACTGTCCCTTTAACTAAGCATATAAAGGAGCCAAGTGTTTTATCAAACCAAAATTTTGTTGTTTCAAAGCCTAGTTTAAATGCTCTAAATAAATTAATTTCAGATGTTGTAGTTATTGGAAAGATACCAATCCTACCTATATTGATAAATTCATAATCGACTATGTCACTGTAACTATCAATAATAATTCTTGACTGCTTCAGGACTCCATTGCTTTCCCAAATAATTTCAACATCCTTGCCAGGACTTGATGAAATATAAGTTGACATTTTATTCCATGCATCTTTACCATTAAATTTATTTCCATCAATAGATAAAATTTTATCATTTTCAACTATGCCAATGCTATCAGCAGGAAATGTTGGAACTACTCCACTAACAATTGCCTCTTCACCAATAATTTTTTCTCCAGTAGAAAAGTGTGATAAAGAAAAAATTATAATAGCTAATAGAAAGTTCATAATAACTCCGGCTGACATAACCCAAATTTTTTCCAAAGCATTTTTTGATCTTAACTCATCAGGTGCGCCGGTAGAAGATGTATCCATACTCTCATCAATTGCACCAGCAAGTTTTACATATCCCCCGAATGGAAACAATCCAAGGCCATACTCCGTCCCTTTGTAGGTTTTATTAATTCCAAGTCCAAAGAAATTAAATCCTAAATAAAATTTTTCAACTCTAACTCCCACAGATCTTGCGGCTAAATAATGACCAAGCTCATGAACAAAAACTAAAACTCCAATAACAAATAAAAATGATAATATGGTAGTCATTAACTAATTTCTCCTTTTATAAAATTCTTAGTCCAATCTATTAACATTTTAATTTTTTCTAAATCTAAACTATTAATTGGATCATGCCTTTCCATTGCTTTTTCTATAATGTTGGGTATATCAATATAAGAAACTTTATCACTAAGGAATGCATATACTGTTTCATCATTTGCAACATTCATAACCGTACAATAAGACTCTGCACTCCGCATTGCTTCATAGGCTAATTTAATACACTTAAACTTTTCTAAATCAGGATCCTGGAAGTTAAGACTATTATATTTTTGAAAATTTAAACTTGGATTTATACCATTTTCAATATGAGATGGATAGGTAAGTGCGTATTGGATTGGGATCTTCATATCGGGGACCCCTAACTGTGCTTTAATAGAACAATCTTTAAACTCAACCATGGAATGAATAACAGACTCAGGATGAACTATAATCTTAATTTGATCATTGGAAACATCAAACAACCACTTAGTTTCAATTACCTCTAGGCCTTTATTCATCATTGTAGAAGAGTCAATGGTAATTTTCTTTCCCATCTCCCAATTTGGGTGATTTAATGCCATGGCCTTTGTTATATTTTTAAACTCTGATTTTTTAAAAGTTCTAAATGGTCCACCAGAGCCTGTTAAAATAATATTTTTAATATCCTCAATCTTTTCGCCTCTCAAACATTGCCATATTGCGCTATGCTCACTATCAACTGGAAAAATTTTAGAACCATTCTTTTTTAGTATTTTTCTAATGTAAGAACCAGCCATAACCAAGCTCTCCTTATTAGCCAAAGCTATATCGATAGATTCCTCTGCTGCAAAAATAGTTGCCATTAGACCATGATAACCACTAATTGCGTTAACGCATATATCAACCTTTGTCCTTGCCGCCATCTCTAGGCCTTCAATGCCTGATAATAATTCTATTGATTTATCATTTATGCTTTCTTTCAATCTTTTATGATTTTCTGAGTCAACTAAACAAACTATTTTAGGTTTAAACAATTTAATTTGTTGTAATAACTCTAAATCATTGGAATTAGCTAATAAGTATTTAACTGAAAATTGATTTTTTAGATTTTTTACAATCTCTAAAGTTTGTTTTCCTATTGAACCTGTCGATCCTAGAATACCTAATGATTTCATAATACTAATCCTAACTCCATAGAATAGGTTCTTCTATAAATTGATGTATATCCAATTCCAAAATTAATAAATAGATCTTTGCTTAAATACAAAATAGAATTAATTGAAATTGATTTTTCAATGAAATTACGGTTAAATGAATAAATAAAATTTGTTAAAAAATGCCCTCCATGAAATTGATATAGGTTATTTAAGCCAATATTATACCACTTAACATTTATATGATTTTCTGTAGAATTTCTATGAACTCCAAACAAAAAACTAGAATATTTTGCTGAAAGCATTTCAAAACCTATTTTATATCCAAAAATATAGGAATTATAAAAATTATATCTTTTTTTATAGAATGAACTTGGACTAGAAAAATTAGCAGTTAAAAAAGTTTTTTTAGAAACTAAGTAATTCAAATTTATTAAAAGATCATCTCTATCTAAATTATAAATATATCCAATTTGCAATATCAAATTATTATCTAAAATTATAGAGTTAATTTTTGTATTTGAATAAATAGGAATATTTCTTGAAGATGTACAAAAAATTATAGATATAAATAAAAATATTAAAAATAATGATTTTATATCAGTCCTCTTTTGCTATTTTCTATGAAATTAATGATATCATCTATTTCACCAGATGTTTCAAATTCACTTTTAATTTTTCTAACTGATTGACTAATGTTAAACTCTGATTTATAAATTAATTTATAGGCCTTTTTAATTTCATTAATTGATCTAGAAGAAAAATTATTTCTTCTAAGACCAATAGAGTTTAATCCTGAAAACTGTAGTGGCTCTCCATTTGCTAATATATAAGGAGGAACATCCTGAACAATTCTTAATCCTCCCCCAATAAAAGAAAATTTTCCAATTTTACAAAATTGGTGTATGGGTGTTAGGCCACCCACAACAGCATTATCATGTATTGCTACAAAACCAGCTGCCTGTACAGCATTAGCTAGAATAACATTATTTCCAATGTTACAATCATGTGCAATATGAACATATGCCATCAAATAACAATTATCACCAATCATCGTTATTGAATTTTCTTCTGTTGATCGATGTATAGTACAATATTCTCTTATTATATTATTATTACCAATTTTTACTTTAGACTTAATGGATTTACTAAATTTTATATCTTGAGGATCATCTCCAATAATCGCGCCAGTATGAATTTCACAATTATTACCAATTACAGTATTCTTTTTGATTAAAACATTATTAGCTATAGTGCAATTATCACCTATTGTAACATTTTCTTCAATAATTGAAAAAGCTCCAATTTCTGTATTTTTTCCAATACTAGATGCATCACTGATTAATCTATTATTTTTCATCTTGGAACTACTGTTGCCAACATTTCAGCCTCAGCAACCTTAACCTTATCCACGCTTGCTTCTCCAACAATTTTTACAGTATTTAATTTAAACTTAATAAACTTAACATTAAAAATTAGTTGATCTCCAGGATGAACAGTTTTGATGAATTTTGAATTTTTAATTGAAGATAAAAACACTGATTTTTTTGATGGATCATCAATTGAATTAAGTATTAAAAAACCACCTGCTTGAGCCATTGCCTCAACAATAAGTACACCAGGCATAACTGGAAAGTCAGGGAAGTGACCATTAAAAAAAGGCTCATTTATGGTAACATTTTTAATAGCTGTAACTTCTTTACCTACTTTTAAATCTGTAATTCTATCAATCAATAAAAATGGATACCTATGTTGCATCAAACCAATAATTTCATTTATATCAAACTTTTTAACATTTTTATTGATTTTCTTCTTCATATACATACTCCTGATTCTTTTTAAAACTTCAATATTAGATGCGTGTCCACTTCTAGCTGCAATTATATGCCCCTTGATATAGGCTCCTATTAAAGAAAAATCACCAATTAAATCAAGAATTTTATGTCTAACAGGTTCATTAGGAAACCTCAATTGAGTTCCATTTAAAATTCCATTATTATCAATAAATAGTTTCTTATTATAATTAAATAAGGCAATTATATCTTGTTCTTTTTCATTAGTTAATTTTTCATCTGAAAAGATAATTGCGTTGTCTAAGCTTCCACCTTTAATCAATCCTGCTTTTTTTAATGACTTTAACTCTGATAGTAAACCAAAGGTTCTTGCTGGAGCAATTTCTGATTTAAATTGCTCCTTCAATGAGTATATAGATGCATATTGAGTACCTATTGACTTTTGTTCATAATCTGCCATAAAAGTAACTTTAAAAGATTCTGATGGCAGAACATGAATATCTATCTGTGATTCAGGATTGGAATACTTTATAACTTCTTTTATTTCAATTTCATCTCTTTCTTTATTCTGAACTAAAAAGCCTGATTCTATTAAAATATCGACAAAAGGCTTTGAGCTTCCATCAATCACAGGAACTTCAATATTATTTACTTCAATAAGTAAATTAGAAATTTCAAGACCATAAACAGCAGCCATGACATGTTCAACAGTATGAATTTCAATATTGTTAACACCGATTGTTGTACTTCTTTTAAAATCTATTGCATTTTCAATCGTAGCATCTATAGCAGGAGAATCCTTAATATCAGATCGTTTGAATTTTATCCCAAAATTTTCTACTGCAGGATGAAAGGTTAATTTAGATTTCACACCAGTATGCAAGCCAATACCTTCAATAGAACAGGATTTTCTAATTGTTCTTTGTTTTTTTCTCATATTAAATATTTTTAAGCAATTTAATTTTTTTTAATAATTGAGGTAATTTTTGTAAAGAAACATTTATTTTTAATTGTTGTTTATGCTCTATTGCTGGTGAGCCTGAATAAAAAGAGCCTTCTGGAACTGATTTCATGATACAGGATTTTGCCCCAATCATTGCATTATTACCTATTTTCAAATGATCAATAATGCCAACTTGCCCAGCGATTCTAACATTATTTCCAATGATTGTGCTGCCTCCAATAGCGACAGATCCAGCTATCAATGTTTTTGATCCTATTTCAACATTATGAGCAACTTGAATTAAGTTATCTAATTTTGTTCCATCTTTAATTATGGTATTTTTAATAGTTCCTCTATCTATACAACAATTTGCACCTATTTCCACATCATTACCTATAACTACAAATCCTAAATGTGGTATTTTATGGTGAAAATCATTAATTGTCTCATAGCCAAATCCATCTGATCCAATAACCGTTCCAGATTGAATAATCACATTCTTACCAATTATACAACCATCAAGTATAGAAACATTTGGCCCAATTATTGTATAATCTCCTATTTCTACATTTGATCCAATATATGAATTTGAACCAATAACAACATTATTACCTATTTTAGATTTTTTTTCAATAGTTACATTTGGCTGTAAAGATACTTTGCTGCCAAAGGTAGAATCTTTATCAACAATAGACGTAGGGTGTATTCCAAATTTATTATGAGTTTTTGGCTTAAATAAATGTGCTATTTTAATGAAAGCAAGAGATGGCTCTTTAACTTTAAGCAAATTAATATTTTTTTTGGAATCTATAAAATCTAATCCAACTATAACTGCAGATGCCTGAGTTTTATTAAAGAATTTCAAATATTTTGAATTAGAAATAAATGAGATTTTATTTTTTATGCCATTAGAAATTTCACAAACACCTTCTATTTTCTGTTTGGGACTTCCTTCTAACTTGCCATTAACATATTTAGCTAAATAATCTAATGTGAACATTTAGATAGATATTATTTTATTCAGAATCTGATTTTGTCAACATATCCAAAACTTCATCAGTAAGGTTGTGAGCCTCAAGTGCATGGACAATTGCTCCAGTTCTTGCATCAAGAATATAGTCATAACCTTTTTCATTGCCAAC
>NHIV01000009.1 GCA_002170735.1 bacterium TMED198
CCATCAGCTACTAAACTTACTCCCGCAGTTCCCCCTGCAGTCATGTGTCCTAATTCTAAATCCCTACTTACACTAGCTCTATCAGTACCTATTTGTATAGCATTTGGATTAGCTCTGTTGTAAAAAAGAGTTGCTCCAGATCCTCCACCACTACTATTAGCTGATAATTCCCAGTAAGTTGACACACCACCAACTCTGATTGATGACATAACCGTAGAACTCGGACTATTGCTGATAAATCTTGAAACTTGTGCAGTATCAGACGTAACAGTTAAGTTGGCATTATCATAAGGAGCTCCTTGACCAACTGTAAGTTTACCAAACGAACCTGTTGAAGTTGATGAACCACTTATGTTACCAATAACTTCTAAATTAGAAGAAGCGGTTACTGGCAAAGTCATACTGATACTAGCACCAGTATCCGTTATATTACCTGATTCTAATCTACCACTTCCTTGTGCAATTATAACCTTATTATCTGTTAAATTTGAAGTTCCAGATTGTAGAGGAACTCTGTATTCTGAACCTGATTGACCGGCTACCCAATAATCATTAGCACTATCCCATACCATAGAACCGGTTTCATTAGAATTTTTATCTCTAACATGAATACCACCATAATTCAAAGGATTAACACTATTGACTTGAATAATATTATCACCAATCTCTAATTGAGAACTTGATATAAATGTGGTTGTTCCGTTTACTATATAGTTTCCTGCAACCGTTAGGTTTCCGCTTATATCAACATTACTTGTGGCATTTAATGTTTTAGATATAACCCTACCAAAAGATCCTGTTGATGATGAAGAACCACTTACACCACCGCCTATAACTGTCATATTACTTGAAGATAATTCTCCTCTCCAAGAACCACTAATTGATTTATTTGACGTTGCTCCAAACGTAGAATTCCAAATGCCAGATGTAACCGTACCTACTGATGTTAAACTAGTAGCACTTGTTATTGAATTTTGCGCTGCTGTACCTATCGTACCATATAAATTTGTACCTACGAATGAAGTACCATGTATATTACCAGCAGCAGTTAATCTTCCAAACGATCCTGTTGAGGTTGATGAGCCGCTTACATTACCCTTTTTAACTTCAAGGGTATGGTTTAAAATATTTTTACCGATATACTTTAAATTAGCCATCTTAGGTAATCTCTAAAATACTCGCAAAAACATCTATATCACCATTAGCAGAAGCTTTGGTTTCCAACTTATCTCCAGCACCTAAATTAATAGGTTTCTCAAGCACTACTGTCGAGTCTGCTGGTACATCCACTGTTTTTAATATGTATCTTCTATCATCGAAATTAGCACTTCCACTAATAGATACATCAACAGTAGCATCATTTGTACCATCAACATTACTTAAATAAATTGCGTGTACTACGCCTGACGTGGCACCTGGACAAGTATACAATGTTTGAATTGTTGTTGTCGAGCCACTAGCTGCACTTTTAAATGTATTAGCCATTATTATCCTCCAAAGACTATAGCCATAGCTGTTGCGTGGTCTATTACTGATGTACCACTTTCAAAAATTCTTCCACTAGCATTAATATGACCAGCAGTTTTTAATGTTCCAAAGGAACCTGTTGAGGTTGATGAGCCGCTTACTACACCAGTAGTTCCACCACTTATTCTAAAACTTTCGTCTCCATTACCAGTTACTATGTTTATAATACCACTAGCTTTAGTAGTTCCAATGGTCATTTTATTGTCACTAGTACCGCTGTATGAAATTACAGCATCTCTATTACTACTAACTCCACCAAAATTTAAATTTTTAAAGTAACTGTCACTACCTATTATACTGATACCAACACCTTCAGAACCAGCACCCTTAATAACTAAATCGTCTGCATTGGTACGAGCACCTGCTATTAAAGCACTTTCTTGAATAAGTACTTTACCATCTACAAAAACATGACCAAATGAACCTGTTGAAGATGAAGAGCCACTTATATTACCAGTAGTGCTGAAAGATCCGGTGACTCCTGAACTTCCTGAAACTTGTAATGAACCAGATAGTACTTTACCTAATTGTTTTAGTTTTAGCTTAGCCATTCACTTTCTCTCTTATCATCCCACCACTTCTGTACACCGTAAGATATTTTTTTCTTGTGTTCAATAGTTTTAGGTTGTTTCATTTTCTCAATAGTATCCATAGCAAGTTTCCTATCTGATTGAGCGCATGATTTACACACAGTATTATTACCTACTGCTCTGTCAAAAGAATCTTTTCTTGTATAGTAAATTACCTTACTACAATCAGGACATTTTCTATTTTTTCTATTTTTCCAATGTCTTTTTCTCATAGTAATAAATATAAAGAAATGGTAAAAGAAAAGTGGGATTTAGGAATTAAATTTACCCATAGCAATTATTTCATCATCAGATTCTAAATTATAACCGATACTATCAGCATCTACCTTTAGTACAAATTGAATTCCACTAACTTGTTGAATAGTCAAAGCGTCATGTTCCATATACTGCCCGTTTATAAAAAATACGAAGTCATCTTCAGAAGTAGCAGTCATTCCTGATGGAGCAGATGCTGTTATAGCATTAAAACTCGCAGTTGCTGCTGTTACAGAATTAGATTTTTTTACAAATGACTTTCGTAAGTAAGAAAATTTATCGTCATGTGAAACACCATCTTGAGTTATTGAACCTTTAACGGATAGTGAACCAGTGACAATAAGGGAACCAGTAATTTGATGGGTATCATCTAAGGTATCACCAAATATAGTTGAGCCACTACTAAATGATTGTGTCATATGAGTTACAGATGATGAAACTATATAACTTCTGGCATAAACATTACCTAACACAACCCAATCTTTATCTACTTGTGCTTTTCCGTCATCCCTCTCTGATATAACAAATGAATTCTGACCAATCTGCATCTGATTGAATGTTACATTTGATGTAGTCGCGACATCCTGACCAATACTAAATGTCATTTCTTTAGCAGCTGAACCATCGAATGTTCCTGCCCCACCAATAGAAACTCCTGTTCCAGCACTAACTGTAAGTGGATTTTCTAATCCGCCACCACCAGCACCTTGCTGTGCAACTGTTATACGAACATCTCTACCATCATCACCCGGAACTAGATCTTGTAAATTTAAACTAACATCATCACCTATTAGAATTCGTTTAGGAGTTAATGCTTTTTGAGTTGTTACTACATTATTGAATTCTTCAGGTAGTAAGTAACCACGTAAAGTTACTGTAAAATTAGTTCTAATTAATCTTTCTGAATTAACTGATACCTCACTCGCATCTGTGTAGTTATCAATAGATGTTCTAAATTTAAACCTACCATCTTCACCCCAATAAGCACCTTCACTCCAAATAATTTTTTCAATAATAGCATTCATTTGTTCTGTATACGAAGTCCATATAACAAAATCATATGTTAGATTTACATAATCAGGAACACCAACAGTATATAGTTCTCTGGTTTTATTCAATCCTTGCTGAACTGAAAATTTATCGTATCTATTTTTTTCTGAATACTTTTTTTGAAATGTGTAAAAGAGCTTTGGTTGTTTTGGGTCTAATTTATCAACCGACATTTCAGTATCTTTTTCGATTGAAGTCCTTTTGAAAGCTATGAGTGGTATTATAAGTTGTTTTTTATTATCTACAAGGTAACCATTTTTTTGTATCATACTCCATCTTTCAGGATTAGAATACATAAGTGGAACTTTTATTGTCTCTCCGTTTTCTTCCACCATCGGTTTGATAACATTGTTAAAGTAAAACATAATTGTCGCATCAATATCCATTAACCCAACTGATATATTTTTTACAGTATCATCATTCCTAGACCTTATAGTTCCCCTGTTGATAGCCTTTCGTTGTGAGCGAGGGACTGGTTTTTCACGTGCCATTAAATACTCCTAACTCTTTCAATCTGTATTGAACTCTTTCTTATTAAAAATGCAGATGCCACAACTGAGAAGTTTTGGTTAAACTGACCACCAATTAACTGATTTTCATTTATAGAACCAATTTGAAAGTAACCATAGTTCCAATCAATCAAATCACCTATTTCCAAAACCATTGAAGCATCAATAAATGCTTGTCTTAAAAATGAGAATGTTGCTGTTTGATTAGCATCAGGTCCAAACTCTTCTTGATTAAAATCAAAATCATCAGCATCTACTAAAGCAGCTAGTTGCACACCATTTTTGTATATTTTGATGCCGTCAGCAGCTTCGCCATACATATTCGTAGACGATTCTTGAAGAGATGGTTTATAAACAACAACTTCTTGATTTATTAAACCATCTTTGTTTCTTTGTTTATCACCAACTAATTCTCTGCTAACCCTTGTGATTAAATCAACATCTCTTTGTGGTAGAAATCTGCCAGCCATTTTGTTATCCTATGTATATTGGGTATGGAACTTTAGCCAATTTTTCATTTAAAAATTCAGCTTCATCCTTATCAGCCTCTAATAAAGCTCTTCTACTTGTTTGTTCTAACATTTCCCTTAATTGAGTAACCAACGTCTCCTTTTCAGTAGCAGCTTCAGCTCTAAGTGTATCACCATCCAAATTAGTTTCAGCATTTGGAATTGGAAGTGAAGCGTATTTACTTCTTATAGTTCCTAATAATTCTTTACATAGAGCAAGACCATATTTTTTTATCCATTGTTTACCGACTTCATTTATATCTTTGAATGTCATATTATTAAACGGAGCATTTGAAAAATCTGTTATTACACCCGTGGTTGTCCCTTGAAGTGTAGTATCTCTATCTTTTTTAACCAAGTAATGAAAATGCAAACTATAAGTAGTTTCTGGGTTAGGAAATATTCTAAGTTTGTTGTTTACAAGAGTAAACGAATAAGCAGATTTTCTGATTTGGTCATTAAACTCGATAGCTTGAATCTTTAATAAATCAGCATACATCGGCATCATCATAAACTGAACTGCTGGTGAGTTATTACCCCAACCAAAACTATCCAACATATTGTAAGAACCATCTCCTGTTCCAGCATAAGGATCGAAATATCTAGTTACTGCAGGTGAACCCTCATAGAATACTTTTCTAACCTCAATAGCATTTCCACTTTCTGAGACATTAGCCCACAAAGAGTTCAAATCGTACTCTTGAGAACCACTAGCAACAGTTATAGAGCCGGTTTTATAAGCCACTGTACCACCAACACCAGCTTCCGTACCATATTGTTCGGCAAGTTGTATGTTTCTTCCAAGAGTTGATGTTAACTTTCTATGTGTTAAATCTGTCTTAGTGCTACCTGAACCTGTTTCTTGTCCTTGTAAAGCTAAGATATTGTCTTTTATGTTGAACTGATTAACCTGAGCAGAATATTCTGTGATAGCTTCTTCATAACAAGCATAAAAAGAGCCTGTTGGCATTTCTATTGCCACTATAGGATAACCTAATCTTTTAGCAGCCCAATCAGAAAACCTATCTACAGAGTGATTTCCTGAACCAGAGAACTCCGTATCACTATCGTAAAATCCATATGGTGTATGTCCATTGGAAAATGAACTACTACCTGGCCAAATTGCTTCCATTATATTCTCCTAAAAAAGTACTTTTATTCAATAATAAATATAAGATGCACAAAAAAAGGGGAAGTTAGACTTCCCCTTTTTAGGTTATCCAATTGTTTCCAATTAAATATTATCCGTATGTGCGCAGATAACTTTTCCGTAGAATTCAGGACGAACCATCTTCTTAGCATAACGAGTCATCACACCTTTACGTGGAGTAAAGTTTTGAGGATCGTATACCAACGGAGTCATAATCATCGGTACATATGGAGCATATACAGCACCAGTTTCTAAGAAATTACTTCCTCTGAAACCAACAAGTATAGTATTATCCAACATGTAAGGATTTTTATACACAGTATATCGGTTATTTATTGAACCAACTGCTTCTACACCCATAGCATATGTCTTACCAGATGCGTCACCAGTGTTAGCAATATATCCACTTACAGATTCTAAGATTGTAGAAGTTTCAGGTGAAACAACAACAAAATTAGCACCACCACGTAGTGTTTTCTGATGGATTGCGTTAGAAACAGCTTGTATCTTAATTCCAAGAGTCTGGAACCAAGAAGGTTTGGTGTAAGCATTAGATGCACCACTTATTTCAGACCAAGCTCCTTCGCCTGTTCCTGAACCGTCATACTCAAATCCAACCTTAGCTGACCAGTACTCAGTCTTAGCTGAAGCATTTAGTTTTAACATATCAAGGATTTCTAAATCGATTTCCATCGCTATGTACTCACTTAACATCGCTGTAAGTTCAGCTTCTGCATCAACAGAGTGATAAGCGTTTAGATCCTGAGCAAGCTCTGGTGTCCATACAGCTTTCAACTTACGAGTTTTCGCAACAATTGCTTCACTTCTTAACTGAATATCAACTTCTGGTATTTGTAAATCATCACCAGTAGCAGGACCAGGAGTAGTGAAAGTTTGTTGTTCAAAATCACCACGATTTGTAGCAACAGGTGCTTGATGATACTTGACACCCATATCATGAGCAGCAACAAATGATGTACCAGTAGCAAAAAAGCTAGCAGTAGCTGGATTGTTTATATCATCAACAAGTGTGTACTGTGGATAGATGCTTTGTAGATTTGAACCACTAAGTTCCCAAGCCTTAACACCATTGTAATCAGGACGAGTTAGAAGGTTACCAGGAACTGATACCTTAATTACCTGACCTAAGTGTACAGACTGACTGAGTGAAGGTTCAAATTCAACTTCTTTCCAAGTAGCAGATGCTGTTACAACACCATTTACACCAACTGAAATAGCAGTTGCTTCTTTATCATTGATTGAATATCCAAATTTTCCACCACCATACAAGCCACCAGCAGCTGATTGTGAAGCTGGGGTGTGAATATCACTTCCAGAAGTATTACCGAATATATCAGTATTCTGTGAGATATTAGCCTGTCCGGCAGATCCGTATTTGAAATCCAAGAAAAATACAAGACCAGAAGGTAGATTCATTGGCTGAACACTAACAAACTCTTGTGCTGAAATTTCACCAAAGATTCTACGAACCAATGGTAAAGCAACACCAGACCATTCTTCTTTAGAACCACCTGTACCAGTTTGAGAAGCCTCTTTAATTAACTGTGTAGCTTGGTTTTCTAAAAGAACAGCCATTCCTGTTTTCTTAGTGGAATCGTCAATTCCATCTAGCAATCCGGTTGGCTCCCATTTGCCGACTAATTTACGAGTCTGCTTTAGGAGCTCTTGATGAGGGTTATGACCCGTCATCACATCGCTTAAGTTTTCAAAATTTGACATTTTATTGTCTCCTAATTAAATAAGGTTAGCTAACTTCTTAAACCTATCTCTCAAATCTGAACTTTCAGTTATTACCTCTTTTTCAGATTTGGTAGATGCGACTGGTTTGGAAGCAGCTCCCTTAGATTCATTAATTTCATTTCTAGCAGCACCAAATGATTCACCAAGTGTAGAATACACTAACTTGACTTCACGTAAGTTACTAGCTCTATCGAATTGCTCAACGACTTTCATCTTCTGTTCGTTATTCAAACCATACTTTCTGAATAGTTTGTTTGTGAATAGAAGTTTAGCATTTAGCAAGTTGACTTCATTTAGCTTTCCACGAAGAGTTTCGATTACGGAACGATGTTCTTTAAGATTAGATTTCAATTCTGCAATTTCATTCTTTTCTTCTTCTTCATCTTCTTCCTCAGAAAGAGCTTTGAGAACTTCATCAAGATCTACATCTTCATCAACTTCTTCACCCTCTTTGAGTTTTCCTTTACCCGGATCTTCTTCATCACCAGCACTTGGTTGTGCAACTTTGTTGTCACCAGCGCCTATGCCAGAAGATTTAGATTGTTCTTCAACTTCTTCTTTGCCCTCTTCAACTTCATCAGCTTCTTCAACTTCCTCAGCTTCATCAAGTTCAGATTCAAGCTCTTTGATTACAGATTCAAGATCAAGATCTTCTTCCATGTCCTCATCATCTTTATCTTCACCTTCTTCCATTTCATCTTCTTCATCATCTTCTTCTTCAGATACTACTGGGGCGTACTTAACACCGTCAATTTCAATAATACCTTCGTCTTTAGAGTCTTCATCAGAGGGATCTTCGTCATCAGCTTTCATCATAGATCTTTCTTCCATGTCGTCATCCATTGGATTTTCATCCTCATCATCCATCATGTCTCTTTCTTCCATATCTTCATCATCTTTATCAATTTCAGATTGGATTTTTTTAGACAACATATTCTGTAATCTAGGTGTGAAAGCCTCTTCTAAAGCCATCTTTGCATTTTCTAAAGCTGTTTCACGAACTGCTTTAGCGTCGGCAATCGCTTCTTTTAAGAGATCATCCATTATTATTCTCCTATTTAGGATTTAGTATAGTTATTGGGAACTATAATAGA
>NHIV01000010.1 GCA_002170735.1 bacterium TMED198
TAGCACTAGGATAGGCGCAAAAAGAAAGTGATAGAAAAACAAAAACTGATATATATCTATTTAATAATCTTAACTTGAACATTATCTATAATTGGCTTTGGCTTTATAAACACTACTGATGATAGGATAAATTTAATATTTGAATTGTTAATTTCTAAACTGTTTTCCAAAAGAAATTTATCCACCCTTTTATCAATTTCAACGTTCTCAAGCTTATTGATATTTTCTCTTGTGAATGATGATACTACAACTACAAAATCTAACTGCCTTCCTCTCTTAAGAACAAGATCAATTGCTAATCCAGGTTCAGATGAAATAAATTCAACAGAAAAGCCTTCCTTGATCTTTAAGGATGCATAGTAACCTATTGAGAAAGAATTTCCATAGACATCTCTTGGAATTTCTTTAAAAGTTGGAAGAAAACTAGATACAGGCCTAAAAGATTTTCTATGTATGCATGTTGCACCATTCTCTCTTATTGCCTCAATATGGTACTTTGTTCCATAGCCCTTATGAGAGGCAAACCCATACTCTGGAAAAACCTTATCGTACTCCATCATCATTCTATCTCTGGTAACCTTAGCAATTATTGAAGATGATGCAATAGTAAAAGAAAGGGCATCTCCTTTTATAATAGATTCTTGCTTGTATTCGCCAATTTTTGCCTTCCTGCCATCCACAAGAACTATATCTGGGTTTACAGATAGTCTGTAAATAGATTTTCGCATGGCAATGTATGTAGCCTCTAAAATATTTTCCCTGTCAATTGTTTCTTCGTTTACAATGCCCACGCCAACAGATAGAGCCGCGTTGTATATATCTTTAAAGATAGCGTTCCTCTTTTTCTCTGATAGCTTTTTAGAGTCTTTTGCACTTTCCAAGAAAGAATTAGGACTAAATATTACAGAGGCCGCAACTACTGGGCCCGCCAGAGGTCCTCTTCCAGCCTCATCTATGCCACAAACTCTTTTGTAGTTATTTCTCCAATATTTTTCTTCAAATTCTTTCATTTTTACAATAAATTAAAATGTTAATAGGGGTGCTTAAAAAGCTGAGAATATACCCTTCAACCTGAACTAGATAATACTAGCGGAGGAAATTAAAATGAAATACTTTTTTTATCTAGCCTTATTTTTTGCAACTTTATATACAAAAACTTTCAAAATTGTCGATGAATTCAATGATCCAATCGAAAACGCTCAAGTCTTTAACAATATCAATGGTTTTGTTACTGATAAAGATGGTCTTTTCTTTGTTGAAAGCATCTACTGCTCTGAATATAGAGTTTCCCATATTGGGTTTCAAGAATCTATCTTTAACCCGTGTATCTCAGAATCTACAATTACTTTAACAAATCTTTCTATACCAAGCTCAGAGGTTAAAGTTAGCGCAAGTTTAGCTAAAACTAGACTAAAGGATAATCTTTCAAATACTGAAATTTTTACTTCTACATCTGTTGTTCAATCTGACAAGGTCAACCTGGAAGACATCCTTATCTCATCAACAAATGTAAATTTTTCAGGTGTTAGTTCAAGGCCTAGATACTTTCAAATCAGAGGTATTGGCGAATACGAGCAATATGCAAGTCAAGGCGGGCCTACCTACTACGTTGCTACTTTCATAGATAACTTTAATTACAGTGGTTTAGGCATGCCGGCCTCTCTTTTTGATGTGGATCAGGTTGAGATCATCAAAGGAAGTCAATCCTACTGCTTTGGGCAGAACGCACTAGGAGGTCTTGTAAAGATAAAATCAAATAAGCCCAAGCCATTTAGGGAAATAAAGTTTAAGGCTGGTATTGGTAGCTTTGATAAAAGAACTATGAGCCTAGTATACAACCAACCCTTGCTTGATGGCATTAATCTAAGAATCGGGACCTCTAAGCATACAGATCGTGGTTTTATTTTTAACGACTTTATTGATGACTACAGCAATAAAAGAGATGAGCTTACTTCTAACGTTCAGATCTCTTATTCTAAGCATTTTTCAAGCGACAATCATGTCTATCTTTTGCTTTCTTCTCTGCAATCTGATTTTGACAATAACTACGACAGATGGAGCTACTCCAACTTCGACAATATGAAGGACTTGACAACTCACTCAAACTTTGAAGAGTTGCCTAACAATGAATCGAAGGACGCCCTAATCAGCAGATCTAAGAGCTTAGAGATGATCTATAGTACAAATGACGATCTAAGAATATCAGCAGTCTACTCAGCGAATGATATAGATCTGAACCATTACTATGATGCAGATTGGTCTAACCCTTCCCAGTGGTCTGAAGATCACCAGGGTGATTACTATGACTTTTTTCAACAGGAAGACAGAAACAGAAATGATAAATCTTTGGATATCAATATATCTAAGAAATATCAGTCAAATGAGTTCATAGTCGGAGCTTTTTCAAGAACACTTGAAGAGAAAGATAGCGCATTAGGCTTTGTTTTTTGGACCAATGGAGGCTGGGTATCTAGTTTCACAAGCAGCTACTCAATAGACTACTCATCTATCTACTGCCAGCACAAGTATAAACTTGAAGAAGACGCTTTTACTATATTCAACATAAGAAGCGATCACTACAGCAACGTCTACAAGAACTACCTTGAGAAATCAAACTCTACCACCTATGAGGTTGATGGCAGCAGCACAGATATTCTTCCTTCTACAGAGAACTTCATAAGCTCTAGACTTGGCTTTAAGCTCAAGAACTTTCATCTAGCTTTTTCTACAGGCCATAAGGCTGGAGGCTTTAACCAAAACCCTTTCTTAGAAACTGTTAGCAGGCAGTACAAAGGCGAAACATCAAGCGCTGTAGAGGCTGGATACAAGCTAAATAATAAGAATCTATTTTTTGACTTTAATCTTTTCTACATTAAAAGAAAAAATCTACAGGTTGACATTGCAGATCAAGCTGATCCATCTAATCCCGTAACTTTCTACTTCTACACAGCCAACATAGAAAGCGGATACAATGTAGGTATAGACATAGGATCAAGCTACAGATTAAGCGATAGGCTAAGTACTTTTTTTAACTGCGGTCTCCTATCAACACATAGAGATGGCTTTTCGTATCCATCCCCAGTTATTGATCCAGATCCTATAGTTTCAAGCAGAGAGCAAGCAAGAGCCCCAAAATATACTGTTTCTTCTGGAATTGAGTTTAGGCCAACAACGAAGATTTTCACACGGCTTGAAATAATTGCAAAGGACAGCTACTACTACTTCAACAACTCAAACCAAAAATCAAGCTCCTATATTATTGCCAACCTAAGCGCTATGTATAAGATTAGCAGTCATATTCATGTAAATATTAGCATTAAAAACGCTACAGATCGAAGGTATGGAATTCACGGCTTTTACTTCTCAGTTTCTGGATACGAAAGCAGGAAGTTTCATGAATCTCCTGCAAACCCAAGAGACTTCAGCCTTTCTCTAACATACAGCCTCTAGCTTGATCTATATAGTCGTTATATACTTCGCTTTATTGCTTACGGTTGGATACAGCTCGAAGCCAGGGTTGAACTCTAGAGACTTTGTCTTCTCAGGAAGAAAGCTAACAGCAGTTCCTCTTGCAATGACACTTGTCACCACCTGGTACGGAGCAATTTCTAGCGTTGGGCAAGAAGTCTCTTACAACGGCATTACAACATGGCTGTACTTTGGCGCTACCTACTACGTTGCTGCGTTTATATATTCTGAGTTTATATCTAGCAAGGTCATTGATCTAGAAATCAGCTCCATACCAATGGCTATTTATAAATATATGGGGAGGATGTCTGCACTGCTATCTGTTCCGATTGTTTTACTTTATATATCTCCAGCTCCCTATCTAATAATCCTTGGTAATATAATAAACACCTCACTGCTTTCTCCATTGGGTATCGATGCTTACGGAGCTTCTGTAGCAGCTGGCTCATCTGTAGCAATGCTGTACTGCCTAAAAGGTGGCTTCAGCTCGATAGTTAGAACCGATAGAATACAGTTTATATTGATGTTTGTTGGATTTATCACTATGGTCCTTTACCTTGTCTTTTACTTTGATCCAGGGTTATCTAAGCTGCTTCAACTAAAAGTTGCCAGACCTGATCTATTTAACTTTCCTGGTAGCGCTGGCTGGTCCTACGTTGTTGCGTGGGGATTCTTGGCGATGATAACCTTCCTAGATCCAAGCTTCCACCAAAGGACATTCGCTTCAAAGAACAAAAACGAAATTAAAAAGGCCATTAGGCTATCTATATGCGGCTGGTTTGTCTTTGACATGATGACAATCTTTTGCGGTCTCTACGCTGTATCACTTGGTGTTGATATGACAAGCCCCTATGTCTCGCTATCAGCATTTCTCTTTTCATCTAACTCGATCTTGCATGGTATATTTATTGTTGCGATACTATCGGTTGTTATGTCAACGATCGATAGCTTTACATTTTTATCTGCGATGGTCATAGGCAAGGATCTTCCAGCCATCTTAAACAAAAGCTATAGTACAGGCACCATCAGAAAGGGCATTTTGTCAACGATAGTGATCTCTCTTTTAATCGTAGGGTTCTTTGACAACTCAAGGGTTGTTGAGATATGGTTTGCCTTTGGATCGTACATGGTTGCGAGCCTGCTAGTTCCGTTTGTTCTTATAATACTTAGAAAGAAGGTAAATCATCCATACCTTTTGATTGCTGTGCCCTCTGCTGTTACACTTATATGGACGCTTCTAGAGATTCAGGTTTTTCTGCCGATGTACGCAGGACTGTTTTTCAGTCTAATTCTATCACTTCTTCTTTTAGAAGATTGATCTATATATAATAGTTTAAAACAGCACTACTCTCCTTTATATGTATATGGCGTTTTAATATATATTTTTGCCTGTTTAGATGCCTTGTAGTAGGAGTTCATTCTTGATGCAACTCTAAAATTATCAGCTGCCCTCCTCCTGTCACCAATAAGGTCATAAGACTTGGCTCTAATAATATAAGAAAACAGCAACACCCAGTCCATCTCCATTCTGTAGCTGTCTATAATCTCTGTTGCTTTGATAATGGCCTCTTGATAGTCACCATCTTCAAACCTTAGAAGAAGGTTTATATAGTCAAGCTTGGTTGAACACTCGACCTTCTGATAGGCAACGCTATTAGCTACAACATCCTCAAGCTCCTTAACCATTATCCTGGCATCATCTAAATAACCGTTCTTAATCAATGACTCCGCGTATAGAAACTTAAAGTATGGATGGCCAGGGAACTCATTGTAAAGGGTCTCTATGTGTGGATGTGCTAAACCTGGCTTCTGCTCAAAGTGGAGGTAGGCATAGGTAAGGGTGTTCATGGCCTCCACCCTGCTGTATCTGGAATTCCTAACTGCTCTATCCATCTTAGATAGTGCATTCTCACAATCACTTGAGACTCCAAAGGCAGAGCCTAGAACCTGTATATATCTTGATGATCTACACATAAAATACTCCATCATTCCAAAGGTAAGGTTGATGTCTTCAATGTTGGGGTTTATTTCATAGGCCTGCTGAATGTAGCTGTATCCAAAATATGCGTAGTAGAAGGCATCAATCCAGTCTTTATTTCCAAGTGAAACCCTTGATCGCAGCCCATACAACGATCCAAGATATAGTCTATACTCACCTACATCTGGATATAGACTGACAAGATCAAGGTATCTCACTTCTGATATATCTGCGTAGTACCTGAGGCTATCGTAGGACTCAACGAAGCCTTTACTTGACTGTGTTAATAGCCACTTATTTGTAGTAACAAGGAAATCTATAAGCGGGTGTTTAGGGTCTTTACTCCTTCCTTCTTCAAGGCTAGAGAGTGACCCTACAAAGTCGTAGTTATAGAGGCTGGTTATCGCCCTATCAACATCGTTATTTGCAGTAGAAAGGCTTATATCGTAGGAGAACAATGAAGATAAAAGAAGTAGAAGCGCTGAAGATACTGCCATTAGCTCTTAAGCTTCTCGATTATAGATGCTCCAGCCTTGTCTACCCCAAGGTTCTTATACTTGTGTCTAAAACTTTCAAGATCCTGGTTGTATGATAAACTGCTCATTCTATCTTTAAACTTGCCAGACTGTATACTCTCTAAAATCTCTTTGAATTGATTCTTAACCGCATCATTAAATATCTTATCTCCCGATATGTAGGATCCATACTCAGCTGTATCGCTTATAGAGCTGTACATACTGTCAAATGTACTCATAAAGAAGAGATCTACGATGTTCTTAACCTCATAGCACGCTACTAGCCAGGAGACCTTACTATCGTATCCAGCATCAACCATCACATCGTACGCGGTCTGTATTAGCTTTGGTATACCACCTGTAAGAACCACCTGTTCTCCAAAAAGATCTGTTTCTACCTCTTCCTTGAACGTTGTTTCCACTACACCCCTCCTTGTCAGGCCGATGGCCTTGCAATAAGATAAGGCAAGTTCTCTATCATCTCTTTCGGAACTAAACAAACCAGGAACTCCACTGCCTACCTTAAACTCGTTTCTTAGGGCCTTTCCAGGAGCGCTGGGAGCAACAAGAACAACTCGGTGCATTTCGGAGATTTTAATGGTTTCGTAGTGAACTGCGTACCCATGAGCGAAAACGAATGTTTTTGAGCTTTTAACTGATGTAATTTCTTTTGAGTTGAACAGTGCTGGCATGCTAGCATCAGGAATAAGTGGAACTATAACATCCGCCCATTCTATGGCTGGTTCAATATCATCAACGCTTATACCTTCTTCAACAGCTCTGCTTTTAACTTTACTCGAGCTTCTAAGCGCAACCTTAATATTTACCCCTGATTCTAAGAGATTGAGTGCCTGCGCCCTACCTTGTGATCCATAGCCAACGATGCATACCTTCTTTGTTCTTATAATAGAGATATCGGCATCGTTGTCTTTAAAAAGCTCCGACACACTACACCTTGATGCTTCTCTTTTCAGAATCTGAATTTTCTTTGTAGAGGATTAAAGTATGACCAATTATTTTTACTACCTCGCAATCAAGTGTTTCTGAAATCTTCTTAGAAAGTTCCTTCTTGTTTTCCTTATGATCGTTAAATTTTACTTTAATGAGCTCGTACTTTTCTATATTTTTTTCAATTGAGTTGATCACTCCATCGTTAACTCCGCCCCTTCCAATAAAAACTAGTGGATCGAGGTGATGACTAAGGGAAGAAAGTTTGGATCTTTTTTTAGCGTTCATAGTATTGGTAAGTTAACACATGATTTTAACGAATTTATAATTAAAAATAAGGATTTTTTATGCAAACCGTTGGCGTAAGTGATTTTGTTAGAAGGCAGATAAAGGGTACTGGAAAAACATATTCAACAACCCTGACATTTCAAGAAATTGCATCAATAGCAGAAAAGAAGCTCCACAATGGTAACTTCAAAAATGGATACAGAGATGGAGTTGTACTTATTGATGTACCAAAGCAACATATAAATTTATTTATATGCCCTTTGACAAAGTTAAAAGAAAGTACTGCCCTTAAAGCTCAGATGGTCAAGAGAAGAGAAGATGAAGAACCTTACATTCAAGTGCGTGCTTTGGATGGTGAGCCACTTAAAACTTCAAGTGTTGAATTGATTCTTTACAGAAAAGATGTTCTAGAAGAAACCAATGAAAATACAACTGAATGCCAATGGGAACTAATAGCTTTTCAAGCCATACCAGAAGAAGTAAAAAATATGCCAATGGGGCCTGTAACTATGATGAGGAATCAACTTCAGCTTCCTGGAGGAACAAAAGGCTTCTATGAAAGTGAAAAGTGGGCAGAGTCCGTAAAGTTTTGGCAACGTTTTGCCGTTTTGGATTATTAGAAATTGTAGAATACAGATGTATTGAAAGATATTTTTTCTATATCTATCAATTCAGATTTATCATAAATGTTATCAGAGTTTTGATACGGCTCAAATCCTGCATTTGTCCAATTTACCAAAGAAACTCCCATTTTAATTTTAATGTTTTCATAAAATTGTTTTTCTAGTTCAAATGTTATCATTTCTTTTGATTCTACAATACCACTAAATCTTTTATATTCTATTGTTCTGTATTGATCAAGAATCATTTCTTTTGTCAATTCTCCTCTACTAGAGTTAGTATATCTAAAACAAATAGAATTTGTTTCTGACAAATTTGCTTCATACATAATAAACAGCTCTTGAGAATGTGGACCAGCCCAAAAGCCTATGGGATTATTGTAGCTATAGAAATCATTTATCTGAAATCTATGTCGATAAATTCTATGATCATTCCATATTACTTCTATAATTAATCGATCATGAAAAAAAACTTCATTTAATTTTATTCCTCCATGATGTCCAAACCAATTTCTATTTATTTCTTCAAACGTTAATTCGGGTGTCCACTCATCAATTAATAAATTGTAAAAGAATGATATATCTTTAATTTTTAAATTAATATAACCATGCATCTGCACGTTATCTTTATCTCCTAATGAATGCTGTATACTCCAGTAAAAATTAAATGGAAAAATGTAGTTAAAGTCAAACCCTCTAGCACCATATGCAACCATTTCAGAAAAACCAATTGATAGATCTAAATCTTTAATCCAATCTATTCTATAATTGATCTTATGGTATACTACATGCCTATCATATTGATCTTTATTGAAAGAGCTATATAATTCTTCATTTGTTCTTTCATCATATATTGAACTAGAAAGGATTCCATGCATATATGAAAAATCCAAGTTTCTATAAAAATTCCATGTAAAATTAAAGTTTGGAAACGATGGAGTTGAATCAGAAAAAATTATTGATCTATAACCATCACCTATTTTATAATTTGATTTTCCAATACTATAAGAAAAAAAATTATTTTTATAATCTAATGTTGCCTTAGAGTTATCAAAATCAAAGCTATGTTCAGTTCTATTACCAATATAGGTAATCCTTTGATAATCATTATAATTACTAAAACTACTATTATAAAATCTATTATTAGAAAAAGTACCTTTAACTAAATAGTTCTTATACTTATAATCAAATGTCACTCCTATACCACCGATTGTCAAGTTCTTGTCATCAACAATATAGTCCTTGCCAGAGGTTTCATTAACAATATAGAAAAAAAACTTAGAATCAAATGTCGATTGAGGAAAAAGAGTGGAACCAAAACAAAATAATAACCAAACTAATATCATTGATTAAGCTACTATTTTCCTGATCCAGAGAGTATTACAAAAAAAGTTCTAATTGCTATCTTTATATCTAGCCAAAAACTCCAGTTATCAATATAATTTAAATCAATTTTTACCCAATCATCAAAGCTTTGGATTGAATTTCTACCACTTACTTGCCATAAACCTGTGATTCCTGGCTTCATGCTATGTCTTCTATAATATACTTCAGAGTCAAACTTTTCAACCTCATAGACTGGCAAAGGTCTTGGCCCAATTAAACTCATATTACCTTTCAAAACATTGATCAATTGTGGAAGCTCATCTATACTAAACTTTCTTATAAGCTTACCAATTTTAGTAATTCTTGGATCATTCTTAATTTTGAATACCGGTCCACTTTGCTCATTCATATGCATAATTTCTTGTTGTTTTTTCTCTGAATCAATTTCCATAGATCTGAACTTGTACTGCTTAAAGTGCCTACCTCTTAACCCTACTCTATTCTGAGTGAAAAATATTGGACCATTTGATGTTATCTTTATCAATATTGAGGATATCAAAGAAATTGGAAGAGTAATTAGAATCAATATAAAAGCAAGAATTTTTTCAGCAATATCTTTGATTACAAGCTCATATAAATTTGCGTTTACTGAGTGGTAGGAAAGCATCTGCATTCCATAGTACTCATCAGCAAGAATTTTCAGTTTTGAACCTCTTGGTAACTCTGACTCCCCTGTATTGATGCATACGTGATAGTTAACACCTATATAATCAAGATAAGTAAAAAGCTCATTATCGATA
>NHIV01000011.1 GCA_002170735.1 bacterium TMED198
AGCTCATTGATAATTGGAAACTATGATTTGATGCTTAGGAATATTAGTATTGAACCAAGCCTGATTGTTAGATTTGGAAATAAGCCCACTTCTAAAACACTTAATGCTCTTTTAAATAAATTTAAGAGTAGAGTTATTACAGTTGGTCAATATAAGCAGTTCAATGATGATACAGATAGATATATCCAATCTTCAAATAGAGAATTCTGTTTAACTCAAATTTCTAGAACAAATAAAAACAATAATAAATCATGGCTTAAATTAATCTTTAAAAATAGTGTAGCGATCAAAGCTGTAATAGATAAGTATAAAAATGATAAAGTTACAGAACCTCTTATATATTCAGAGATTATTAATGTACTTAGAAAGGAAGATAACCTTTTTATTGGAAGCTCAATGCCAATTAGGGATATGGATAGCTACACCGCTCCATCAAACAAAAACATTAAAGTACTTAGCAATAGAGGTGCTAGTGGTATAGATGGACTAATAGCCTCAGCCTGTGGAATGTCAGTTTCATCTAATAAAAAAAATGTGTTGGTTCTTGGCGATGTAAGCTTTTCTCATGATATTGGTTCCTTAGTTGATGCAGCAAGACTAGATATAGATCTTGTCATTGTGATTATTAATAATGGTGGAGGAAATATTTTCAATCAACTGCCAATAGAAGAACATGTAAAAAAATCTTATAAGAAGTTTTGGCTGACAAATCCTAATTTAGATATAGAGACAATCTGCAGGGCATTTAAATATAGCTATTTGAAAGCAGAGACCATTATTGATTTTAAAGAAAGTTTTGTAAGTGCTCTATCTTTAAAAGGATTAAAAGTTGTTGAAGTATCATGCAATGTTAGCGCTGATAACAGATTTAGAAAAAATATTTTGAAAGAACTCAGCTCTTTCTAATCCATATCATCATATAAAGATTCTCCCTCACTCTTTGCTATCAAGCTAGTTCCAACGCTATCACTAAATATATTTACAACTGTTCTAAACATATCAAGAGGGCGGTCAACTGCAAGCATTGTTCCAACAATCAGTGCAACCTCTTGATCCTTGAATCCTACAGCTTGAGTCACAATAAATATCATTACAAGTCCAGCGCTTGGTATACCAGCTGCGCCTATAGAAGCAAGTAGTGCCGTTACAACAATTACCAGTTGCTGATACATTGTTAGATCAACACCCAAGACCTGAGCAATAAATAAAACACCTGCGCACTCATATAAGGCTGTTCCATCCATATTTATTGTTGCTCCAAGTGGAAGAACGAAGCTAGAAACCTTATTTGAAACTCCTGCATTTTTTTCAACGCACTTGATCGTCATTGGCAAGGTTGCATTTGATGAGCTGGTTGAGAATGCAGTTGCCATTGCAGGAGCCATTGCCCTAAAATGCAGAATAGGGTTCTTTCCCGTAAATACATAGAAAATAAATGGAAGAACAAATAGAATATGTATTGAAAGGCCAAGAGCTATCGTTACAACGTACTTGCCAACAGATATAAAAATTGCAAGCCCTGTTGTCGCAACTACCTTTGTTATAAGACCTAGAACACCTAGTGGTGCGAGTTTTATTATCATTTCGGTCATCTTCATCATAACCTTAAAAAAAGATTCAAAAAACTTTCTAACAAATGAATTACTTCCATCTTCTAATCTGGTCATACTTACACCAAGAAGAATGGAAAAAAATATTATACCTAGCATGTCACCTGTTGAGGCCGCGTGTACTGGATTTAAAGGAATCATTCTTATCAAAATCTCTCCTATTGAGCCCGGTTTAGAAAGAGATGAGGGATCAAATGCATTAGAGCTTGCTAAGGTTGTTCCAACACCAGGAGCAATAAGGTTGGTAAGAGATAATCCTATCAGTATTGCTAGTAGGCTAGTAAGAAAGTAATATGCAACCGTCTTAAGACCTATTCTTCCAAGAGCTCTTCCACTTGCAATTGATGAAACCCCAACAACAATAGAGCTAAAAATAAGTGGTACTATAATCATCTTTAGGAGTCTTATAAATATTATTCCCATAGATATAATTATATTGTAAACAAGGCTATCAGTTTCTCCCTTAAAAAGAAAGCCAGTTAAAGATCCTACTATCATTGCTATTATTATCTGATGATGAAGTTTAAGCTTGTTCATGCTATAATTTAGCTATAGGGATGTTAAAGAAATACTATAAAAAAATAAGGCCCCATAAAACTGAGGCCTTATTAATTGTATTACAATATAGCTAACAACCTACAAAGATTTTACCATGTATAGGTTAGAGTAGCTGAAGAAGATAGAGCATCATCATTTCTTCCGTTTGCATATTTAACTGGATCGTTAAATAGACCTTCAGATACTGTTAGATCGATGCCGAAGTTACCGTAGTTAAACCCGCAGCCAAAATTAATATCAAAAGGTAATCCACCCTGCATTGTTGATGCGTCAGCATCAGCATCTGCTTGATAAGATGAACTTATAATGTAATTCTTGGTTGCACCAACTCTTACCGTAGCAAAGTCCCAAAGCGCGCTCTCAACACCAAACGTGAAAGCAGGAAGAGTAATCATACTACTAGCAGCTCCTTCTACGAAACCATCATTAGCTGATGATCCGTAACCAAAGCCCATAGCAAACATAGCCTTTGTGCTTTCGTTAACGTCCATGTGAGTAAAGAAGCTAACACCTAGACCCATGTCTGTTGTTGCAAACTCATTGCCTGATGTACAGTCTCCATCGCAGTTATAGGTGTCCATAGCAAAGTTTACAAGCATCTTGTCAAACATCCAAAACGCCTGATCTCTTCTTAGGCTGAATCCTAAATCCATTGTTGCAGGATCATGCTCAGTTACTTCAGAGCCATCATCATATGAACCATTGGCAAACGTTACACCAACCTCTCCGAAGCCCATGTCCTGTCCCCAGCCAAAGTTGATATCCATACCGCTTGTTGCTACATTAGCATCTCCTGCAGCTCCATTGTCCATACCGTACATTCCAAGACCGAAGTTTACGCCCATTGCGCCATTACCCCAGTACATGTTAACCATGTTATTGTCTGCACCATCTGCCCATGAGAATCCGTACTTTGTATCTTGACCCCATGAAACCCATCCAGTGTTGCCGCCGTCTGTTCCTACGCCGCCAAACTGAGCGATGTTGTAGTTGTTAACTTTCTGAGGGAATAGTGCTACGTTAGCTTCGTCACCTGGCCAAAAACCAGGGTTACCACCAAGAGCATCTACTCTCTGCTGACTTGCCATTACAAATGTTCCCAAGGTTAAAAGCATTACAGTTGCTTTTTTCATTTGTTTTTCTCCTATGTTGTTACTTTTGTTATTGTACTTTTATTATTATGACCTAAAAGGCTTTTATAAGCCGTTAGGTCAATTCTATTAAATCTATTCATAAAAAAAACGTTTGATCTCTATAACAGCATTTATATTACAACTTTTTTAATTTATAATGCAAATATTTAAAGTAATACTTTAAGTAGTGTCTTTTTTCCTTTCTTAGAGCCTATTTATCTTCTCGATTAATGACAAATTCTGTGATCTAGATCTAAATATTTTTAAAAAGTGTAGAACAATATAATTTTGTGATGCAGCAAGCAATTTTATTTTCTTAATGACATTACCTTTAATCAAGAAACAAAAGGGGAACTAGAAATGGGAATATTTTATATAATAATACTTGCTACTGGAGTTGGCTTCGTTTATGAATCTAATAGGCCAACGGAATACGATCTTATAATGAATGATGGTTCGTCAAGGGAAATTATTATAGATAAAACCTACTCCTGCCCTCTACATTGCAAGGTAGATCATATTCATCATGCAAAAAAATGCAAATCAAGCTGTACAAAGGATCATAATAACTTTCATATACACTCATACAAGGAAATGAATAAGGCAACAACCTTATCTCTTAACTATAAGAAGAATAATATTCTTTCAATGAGCAAGGTGTCTCTACATAAGAAGAATAAAAATACTAATCAAAAAAAATAGCCTTTAGTAAATCCAAGGTATAAATTTTTTAGCAATTCTGTAGTACGTTCTCTGTAGATCGTACCACCAAAGCTCCCACTTTAATGAAAATATATTTTCAAGAACAGACTTATGGTTAGTGTATGCGAGCAAACCTTCCTTTCCATGCCTTCTTCCTATTCCGCTCTTTCCTGTACCTCCAAATGGAATGGATGCAATACCGTACTGAGTCTGAACATCATTAACACTTATAGATCCTGCTGATAAACATTTAACAAAGTAGTTGATTCTTTTCTTATTCTTTCCAAAGACGCTCGCGCTCAGGTTGTAGTTGCCCTTGTTTGCCATTGAAACTGCCGCGGCATCATCTTCAAACCTGTACAAACAAACCACTGGACCAAAAGTTTCTTCAGTGTTTATAGGACTATCAGGAGCTGGCTCTACAAGAATAGTTGGAGCTACGAACATTCCTGAACTTTCTTCACAATTTCCTTCAATTATTTCTTTGGATCCAGAATTTTTTATATGCCGTTTAATTTTTTCTAGATTTACATATGTACATATTGCACCAACTTGGCTTAAAGAATCAGGACCGGATGATAGCTTTAAAAGTTCTTTTTTCAGCAAAGAAATAACATCTTCAAATATTGATTCTTGAATGTAAACTCTCTCTGTTGAGATGCACGTTTGGCCAGCGTTGCTAAATGAACCCCATACAATCGCCTTGGCAGCCCTTTCCAGGTTTGCATCATCCATCACAACCATTGGGTCAACACCACCCATTTCAAGTATAGCTGGTTTTAATAGGCTAGCGCATTGAACAGCAACCTTTTTCCCTATCTTTGTGCTGCCAGTAAAACAAACTACGTTTATATTGGGTGATGCTATAATTTTCTCAGCTACATCACCAAGGCCTAGAACAATCTGAAAGGTGTTAATGTGTTCAGGCAATGATTCATCCCAAATCTTCTTTAATAAAACAGTCGTTAAAGGGGTTTGCTCAGATGGTTTTAGAACAACGTTGTTGCCTGCAAGAAGTGCCTCAATCGAGGCACAAAGTGGCAAAATAAGAGGATAATTCCAAGGTGAAATGATAGCAGCGGTACCCATTGGTTCAAAAACTACTCTTGCCTTTTTAAAAAAAGTTAAAACCCCGGTTCCTCTTGGTTGATCCATCAAGGTCTCAGGTGCAATCGATGATAAGGTTTTGATGCTTTCAAGGCAGACAAAGATTTCGGTCAATGCCTCTACAGGTTTCTTGCCTGTCTCACCTATAATAGTATCAACAATTATGTCTAAATTTTTTGTTATATTTTTTCGAAACTTCTTAAGCTTTATTACTCTTTTTAAAATTGAAAGCTCTGACCAAGATCGATCATGGCCTGAAAGGTGCAAAATTTCTTCTATTTGATCTTGAGTTGTAAGATCAATGTTTCCAGCACTTTTATTTGTTGCTGGGTTAAAAACATGCAAAGAATGATCTTTAATTTTTGAAGTCATAATAAAAATCTATTCATTAAGAGAACCAAGATTTTCAATAAGCTTATCAAGCTTGAGCTTGTAACTATCTCTTTTATTTTGTTCATGATCAACCACTTCTTTCGGTGCTCTTTCTACGAAGTTCTTGTTCTCAAGCTTTTTTGAAACAGCTAAGAACCTGCCATTTATATCATCTATCTGACCCTGTAGCCTTGTTCTTTCAGCATCTAAATCAATAAGCCCTTTAAGTGGTATAAAAATCTCCATACCATTAACTACTGATGTAGAGGACTGCGCTGGCTTTTCAATATCTTCACCACAAAGAATTTTGTTGATTCTAGCAAGTGAACATATATACTGCTCATAGCTCTTAATTGTTGGATACTGGTCTTTATTGGCCCTTATAAAAAGATCAGCTTCTTTTGATGGAGAAACATTGAGGCTGGCTCTCATATTTCTAATAGAGCTGATAATGTTTGTTACAACGCCAAAATCATGTTCTAAATCCTCATCAATATCATTGGAGATTGAACTAGGCCAGGTGCTAACAATTAACATTTCGTTGATATTATTTGGCTTTATATAAGACCAAATTTCTTCTGTTATATGAGGTGTGTATGGATGCATCATCTTGATTATTTCACATAGTACATGCCTAGAAACAGCCAAACAAACCTCTCTATCTGTCACATTTTTTCCATAGAATCTAGTTTTTGACATCTCAATATACCAATCGCAGTAGTCCTTCCAAACAAGGTTATAAACCAGCTTAACGGCCTCATTTAACTTATAAGAATCATAAGCATTCTCAACATCTTGTATTGTTTTGCTAAGCCGTGATAATATCCACTTATCGGTTGGGTCCATTAACTCTCTTGCATCTTCAAAATCCATAGTAGAATCACCCTGCATGGTAATGAACCTCGCTGAGTTCCATACTTTATTCATAAAGTTCCTTCCATGCTCAATCTTTTCTTCTGAAAAAAGAATGTCCAAACCTTGAGGCGCTATTAAAAGAAGGCCAACCCTTAGTGCATCTGATCCAAACTTATTCATAAGATCAAGTGGATCTGGAGAATTTCCAAGAGACTTACTCATTTTCTTACCCTTGGAATCCCTAATAAGTCCATTGAAGTAAACGTTTTTAAATGGAATTTCTTTTGTAAAATACAGTCCTGCCATAATCATCCTTGCTATCCAAAAGAAAATAATATCTGGACCAGTAACAATATCATTAGTAGGGTAGAAGCGCTTTAGGTCATGACTCTTATCTGGCCATCCTAGAGTTGCAAACGGCCAAAGCCAAGAACTAAACCAGGTGTCAAGAACATCGCTATCTTGTTGCCATCCCTCTCCATCAGGCTCAGATACTCCACAATACACTTCATCATCTTTATACCAAACCGGAATTCTATGGCCCCACCAAAGCTGCCTGGAGATGCACCAATCTCTAATATTTTCCATCCAATGAAAATATGTTTTCTCCCATCTCTTAGGGTAAAAGTTAATTTCCTTATTTCGGACACTATCTATAGCAGGCTTGGCAAGAGCTTCCATTTTAACAAACCACTGGCTTGAAAGATAAGGCTCGACTACTGCATTAGTTCTCTCAGAGTGTCCAACGCTATGCGTGTAATCCTCTATCTTATCAAGCAGATTAAGATCTTCAATTTTTTCTACAACTTGTTGTCTTGCTTGCTCCCTAGAAAGACCTGAAAATTGTTTTGGAACTCTTTTGTTAAGGGTTGCGTCTTTATTGAAAATATTGATTACTTCAAGATCATGCCTTGAACCAATCTCAAAATCGTTTGGATCATGAGCAGGAGTTACCTTAACACAGCCAGTACCAAACTCCATATCTACAAAATCATCGGCAACAATTGGAATCTCTCTTTTAACAATTGGCAAAATAACTTTTTTACCAATCAAATTCTTATATCTATCATCTTTTGGATTGACAGCAACCGCTGTATCTCCAAGCATTGTCTCAGGCCTTGTAGTAGCTACAACTAGATGCTTCTTTGAATTTTTAATTGGATACCTAAAGTGCCAAAGATGGCTTTGTACATCACTGTAGATTACCTCTTCATCTGATAAAGCCGTTAATCCCTTGGGATCCCAGTTAATTATTTTTTCGCCCTTGTAAATTAAACCATCATTGTAGAGCTTAACAAATACCTCCGTAACAGCCTTGCTGTAATTTTCATCCATGGTAAAGGTTGTCTTATCCCAATCACAAGAAGCTCCTACTCTCTTTAGTTGCCTTAGTATAGTTCCGCCATACTCTTCCTTCCACTTCCAAGCATGTTCTAAGAACGCTTCTCTACCTATATCTTTCTTATTGATACCATTATCAGATAGCTTCTTGGTAACCTTTGCCTCAGTTGCAATTGAAGCATGATCGGTTCCAGGCATCCAAAGGGTGCACTTACCCTGCATTCTTGATCGCCTAATTAAAACATCTTGAATGGTGTTATTAAGAATATGCCCAATATGCAAAATACCTGTTACATTTGGAGGTGGAATCATAATGGTAAATGGATCTTGGCCCTTATCATTGGGACTAAATGCCCCCGAATTTTCCCAATTCTTATACCACTTTTCTTCAACATCAGATGGTTGATATACTTTTGAGAGATCTTTTCTATTCATCTAATCCTTTTGTAGCATTTAAAAATTGAATATTTAAAGCATTAAATTATAAAACAGTTGATGATCTTTTTATAAAAAAGTTTTCTCTTAACAGTAAAATTATCTAGATTTAACTAGTTATGAAAATATTTTGGCTCATATGCTTATTGCTCACAAGTTTTTTTCCATCATTGATTTTAGGAGATGTAAGAGATATGTCATCTCAAAAAAATGAACCTATCATTAAACAGTTTAATACCCCAAGTCCAATTGACCTTCTAGTTGACGATAAAAACGACCAATACTACTTAATCCAAATTAATTTAATAAATGATAGTCTCCACAGTAGATTAAGTAATTACATGCCCGAGCTTGATCTGAACGTAGGAGCGGCAAGCTACCAAAGGATTCTTAAAGATAATCATTACAACAAAATAAAATCCATCATTTCAAAAGAATTTTATCGAACCATTGAATTTCCTTACAATATAAACAGGCAATCAAGGTCATACTGGGTAAAGGTCAAGGATGGTGATGAGACGCAGGGAACATGGTCTTCTGATGAGGCCATCGAATATACTTGCGCTTGTTTAGATGGGGCTGATGGATGTGTTAAGCTTGGATGGGATGAAGACTGGTGGAACCCCCTTGACTACTATGGGGAAGCATGGTGGGGATTTTCTCCTCCTTTTTATGAGCAAATCGAACAAATTAGAGTGACTATTAGAGGGGCTCAATGCGATGATTTACCTCTTTGGTCTGAAACTTATATGGGGATGAGAAATGATGGGCAAAGTTGGTCAGAGGACTATTTGTTGTCCATTGACTATACGGATAACGTTTTTATTGTTCCTTCTATATGGTCAGAAAACATGCTGATGCCAATCATTGGATCAGAAGACAACTACACAATTGACCAGGTTAAGCTAGAGTTCTTTTATAGTTGCAACACACCACAGAACCCCTCAAATATGCAAGCCTCTGATTCCCAAGATTGC
>NHIV01000012.1 GCA_002170735.1 bacterium TMED198
TATCATTATAGATTGTTATGCCTTGAGTTAGGATAGAAGAGTTCTGACCCTCATCCCCGCACTCTCCAAGGTTACAGTTAAAGCCTACCACCGGTGGAGTGTTTGGCTCATTGACAGTTATAAGTAAATTATCTGATGATACAGCCCCCTCAACATTAATTGTAAGGGTTATATCGTACTCCCCAACTTCCAAATCTATAGAAGGGCTTATTCCTGTAGCAATAACTTCATCCGGATTGTTAGTTATTGACCATAAATAGTTGTCATCAGGCAAATTGTTTGGAATGCTGCTACTTCCATCTAATGCAATAGATCCACCATTTATCCCATCATGCTCAAAGTTGTAAACCTGATCTTCACCTACATTGGCAATTAGAGAAAAGAGAATATTGTCTATCCATACAGCATCAGAATACACCTCCCCACAATCACCTCCATCATTATTATAGCAAGATAAGTCACATCCATATGCCTGACCTAAACAATCTTCATAACTATCACCTACCCAAGATTCTGAACAACATAATTTGTAAGCTCCCCCTCCCTCCACTCCATCACTAGCGCAATTAGGAACCTCACCAGAAGCACACTCCTCAACATTTCCAGTTTTAGAATAAACCCATTTAAAAGTATGATTACCCTGCAAAACCGGGAAAGCCTCTCTTGACCAGTCATTCTCGCCATTCCATGATGATTGAAGTGCTCCATCAATAAAAAATTCTAAACTACTATAGTTTGTTTCATTGGATGTTTTTTTATAAAAGACAATATCTCCATCAGATGGTATGTCGATGTTTATCGATAACGTTGACGATTGGCCATTACTTAGGCTCGTAGCAGACTTTGCACTATAGCTTCCTGAAAAAGATTCACTGCTTTGAACCCAATCATGGTCAACCCCAAGAGTCCATGGAAGGGATTCAAACCCTGATTCAAAACTTTCAGATTGAGAAAAAATTGAAGAGGAAACTAGAAACAAAAAAATTGCCATACGTAACAAGGATCTTATATGTCTAATTCTACCCATCAATGTTATACCTTAATTTAACAAAAACTCTTTAATAGTCAATTTAGTTTAACATCTGTAAGTAAGCAATTTATCGACTCAAATAAAAGTAATTATATGTAACTACAATTATTATGTGCCCAAGATCACAACCTATACAAAAAAAGCCCCTATACAAAGAACATAGAGGCATTTTTTTACTGTTAATTCAAATATCGCTTACTGCCTCAACCTTGCTGTCATACCCTGAATGGCAAACTCAAATTTATTAATCTCTGACTTTATAGTAAAAAGATCTCCAATATTGTGAAATACATCAATTGGATACTCTATCTCATCAAAATCCATCATAAAGTTTGACTCAAGCTTTAGCTGATAATCTCTAATAATTTCTCTTCTATCTATCTTGGATCTTAAAAAATTAATCTGAAACTTAATCTGACCACTAGTGGTAAGATGAAAAAGAGGTAAAACCCCAAAATCTGAAGTTTTACACTTAAAAGTCATTGTTCCATAACCTTCACCTCTTCCCCATGAAATAAGATCAGCTTCAGTTTCTGAAAACTTAACGATATCATCAATTATGGTTTGAACTCTTGGATCGCACTCATTCTTAATTTTTTTAAGGAATAAACCCTTATCCCATTTTGTCATAATCTCCCCCTAACATTACAACACTAAGAGGTAAATTTACGAAATATATCGACAATTATTAAGAACTAAGTTGATCAAATTAACTTTTCTAGAATTTTCTCTATGACACTCTCACAGTTTAAGCCGAAATGATTTGCAACATCTTTACCTGGAGCTGACTCTCCAAACGAATTAATTCCAATATTTAAACCTTCAAGACCTGTAAATCGCTCCCAGCCCATTGTAATACCTGCTTCAATGGATACACGTAGACCTTTAAAATCTGGTTCGAAAATTGTATTTTTATATTCAGTGTTCTGTTCATCAAAAAGCTCCCAACTAAACATATTGACAACTCTTACCTTGAATTTATCAAGTGCTTTCTTCACATCAAGAGCTAGGTGTATCTCAGATCCGCTACTATATATAATTATATCAGGACAATCAACATCACTAATTATATATCCCCCCTTTTCAACTTGAGAGGATGATGTATATTCTTTTCTATCAAGAACTGGAAGGCCTTGTCGTGACAAGAGTACAATAGATGGCCTTCTCAAGGAAAAAGACATCTTAATTGCGTGAGAAGCCTCATTTGCATCTGCAGGCCTTAGAACGAGCAAATTTGGTATAGAGCGGCAAGCCATTAGATGTTCAACAGGCTGATGAGTAGGCCCATCTTCACCCACATAAATAGAATCATGTGTATACTCAGAAACTGCATCTAAATTCTGAAGCGCTCTCAATCTTAATGCTGGTCTTTCATAATCAGAAAAAACAAAGAATGTAGCACCAAATACTTTCATTCCTCCATGCTGCGCTATACCATTGTTGATTGCGCCCATTGGGAATTCCCTAACTCCATAAGCAAAGTTTCTTCCGCTCCTCATATTAGGTCCAAAATCTTTCACCATTTCTGCAAACCCTGAAGTTACATTTGAAGGCTCTAAGTCAGCCGACCCTCCAACAAGAGTTGGCATACAAGGTGCCATTGCCTCAATCACTGCACCCCACACTTTTCTAGTTGCAATAGTTTCACCACTCTCATAAGCAGGAAATTCAACACTACTAGGAATATCTCCACTCATAGCCAGATCCCACTTTTCTTTAAATGTTTCATCTTGAAATCTGATTAAAAGACTGTTATTCCAAGCTTGCACTTCACTCCTTGCAAAATCATAAGATGATTGAAATTCATCAATAATTTCATCTGGAAGATTAAAAAAACTATTAGGATCAAGCCCTAGCTTCTTCTTTGTATTGGCTATTTCATCAGGTGGAAGAGGAGCTCCATGGGTATTATGATCACCTTCCATCGTTGCACAACCATTAGCCATCTTAGTGTGCCCAATTATTACTGTTGGTTTTTCAATTTCCATTTGTGCTTTTCTAATGGCTGAACGTATTTCATCTTTATTGTGCCCATCTACTTCGATTACACTCCAACCATGAGATTTATACATTAAAGCATAATCTGTTGAATCAGACCTTGAAACTTTTCCTGAAATTTGCGCATCATTTGAATCATAGTAAGCTATTAGTTTATGAAGCTTCCAGTGACCAGCCAGTGCAATAGCCCCCTGAGCAACAGGTTCCTGAATGTCTCCATCGCCATGCAGAACATAAGTATAATGATTAACAATATCATTCCCGAAAAGTTTATTTAGAATTGATTCTGAGGCGGCCATACCTACTGCATTTCCAACCCCTTGACCAAGAGGTCCTGTTGTGGCCTCCACTCCTGGAGTTAGACCTCTTTCTGGATGACCTGGAGTCAAAGAACCTAATCGTCTAAATTTCTTTAAATCATCTACATCTAACCACCCTACAAGAGTAAGCATTGAATAAAGAAGCGCAGATTCATGGCCAATTGACATCACAAATCTATCTCTGTTGAACCAATTTGGGTCATCTGGATCGAAAGACAGAAAATCTTTAAACAAAACATAGGTAAAATCAAGCGAAGATAGAGGGCCTCCTGTATGGCCTGAGTTTGCGCTTCTTACTGTATCCATTATGATAGCCTTAAGAATATCAATAGTTTTCTGATCAGTATCAGCTATTGCAGATGTAGACATATAATACCTCTTTTTTTATAGGGATTGAACAATATAATATATTTAATATCACTTTATTTTACAATAGAGATGCAATTAAATAGATTAAAACCTTTCAATTAAATACAATGAAACCAATATATTATTAATATGAAATCATCTCTATTGGCATCAATTGGTCTGATCAGCTTTTATCTAGGTTACTTATTCTACAGCAAATATATTTCAAAAACAATCTTCAGAGAAAAAACGGATGAAAAGACCCCTGCACATTCATACAATGATGGAGTTGATTTTGTGCCAACCAATAAAAATATTCTTCTAGGGCATCATTTTACTTCCATTGCAGGTGCAGCTCCAATAATTGGCCCATGTATAGCTCTATACTGGGGATGGCTTCCTGCTTTTATTTGGATAGTTATAGGGATAATTTTCATGGGAGCTGTTCATGACTACGGCGCACTTGTTATCAGCGCAAAAGAAAAAGGACAAACGATAGCTAGCCTTTCATCAAAGGTTCTAAACTCCAGAGTTAGAATTATGTTTTTATTATTTGTTGCATGCTTAACTTGGCTTGTATTGGCGGTTTTTGCAAATGCAATTGCGGGATTATTTATAAACAACCCATCATCCGTAATTCCTATCAACATTGAAATTCTTATAGCAATTATAATTGGAATAGTTATTTATAAAAAAAATTGGAATGCCTTAATCCCTTCAATTCTAGCATTAATTGCACTTTACTTCTTTATATTTGTTGGAACAAAAGTACCGATCTCTTTGTCTGATTTTGGAGTTCAAAACGAAAAGCAAGTCTGGATAGTTTTTTTGTTTATTTATTCATCAATAGCTAGCCTTTTGCCAGTTTGGGTTTTGCTCCAACCAAGAGACTACATAAACAGCCATCAGCTTTTTGTTGGACTCGGTTTGATTTATTTTTCTATATTTATTATAAACCCTAATATATCTGCCCCAGCAATTAATATACCAGAGCATGGCCCATCCATCTTTCCTTTTTTATTTATTACTGTTGCATGTGGTGCAATAAGCGGGTTTCATGGTCTAGTATCATCAGGTACAACCTCTAAACAACTGAATAGATTTAGTGAGGCTAGGCAAATTGGATATGGAAGCATGCTTGGAGAGGGTGCACTTGGTTTGGCATCTTTAATTGCAGCAGCTGCAGGCTTATCGCTTGTAGCGGGATGTAGCTTTGAAGGTTTCTATGGCACATGGGAAACAGCCTCTTCAAATGGAGCAATACCTTTTATATCAGGAAGCTCAGCTATGCTTGAAAAAATTGGTTTCTCTAACATAGTAGCCTCTACCTTGATCTCTGTATTGGTTATATCTTTTGCAGCTACAACTCTTGATACAGCTACTAGAATTCAGAGAATGATCATGGTTGAGCTTGGATCTGTTCTAAGAATAAATTTTCTTAAGAATAAATACTTTGCTACAATCGTTGGTGTTTTACCAGCATATCTACTAGTTAGCAATGGAATGGGAGGAAAGCTCTGGCCTATTTTTGGCACAAGCAACCAAATGTTAGCTGCTCTAACTCTAATGATTATATCAATTTACTATTGGAAAAAAAGCAGAAATGTCATACCACTAGTAGTCCCCATGATATTCCTAATATTTGTTACACTAACAGCTTTAATAAGTAAGACGCATATGTTTTTTCAAAACAATGACTATCTTCTTCTTTCACTTAATACAATATTAATTGGTCTAATTTTCTGGATGGTTGCTGAAGGATTTATACTTGTTCGATCTAAATCTAATGATAAATAAAATAAAGTCTGGAATCTACATCCACTCTCCATTCTGCACAACAAAGTGTCACTACTGCGACTTCTATTCAATAACTGATAGATTAAATGACATGGATAGACTAGTTGATTGTATAATAAAAGAAATTAAGAACAGCAAACAATTGATAGATAAAAAATATCAATTTGATACTATATTTTTTGGTGGTGGAACACCATCTCTTATGGAAGCCTCTCAAATTGAAAGAATCCTTAATACCTTAAACGATAAATATAACCTTGCTGGAAATTTAGAAGTAACGCTTGAATGCAACCCTGACAGCTTAGAACTAAATAAACTAATTGATTTTAAATCGATTGGAATAAACCGTATATCAATAGGGTTTCAAAGCCTAGATAATAACATCTTAAAAGTCCTTAGTAGAGATCATTCTAGCAAACAATGTATTAGTAGTTATGAAGATGCGAGAAAAGCAAAAATTGAAAATATAAATATTGATCTCATTTATTGTATTCCAGAACAAACGCAAAAAATATGGTTCAATACACTGTCCAATGTAATTGACCTGGATCCTGAACATATTTCATGTTATTCTCTAACGGTTGAGAAAAATACAAAGCTACATAGCATGGTTAGAAATAAAGAAATCTCAATGCCTTCTCAGGATATAGACTATGAAATGTTCAACTTAACCAGAGGCACTTTAACTAACAACAATTTTAATCAATATGAAATTTCCAACTTTTCAAAGACTAAAATGGAATGTTTGCATAACTTGCACTATTGGACGCTTGATCCTTATCTGGCTTTTGGGCCCTCAGCCTATGGATTTGATGGGAAAAAAAGATGGAGAAACTCAAGGAGTTTAGATCAATATATGACGATGGTTGAAAATAACATGGAGCCAATCGTTGACATTGAGAACTTAACCTCAAACGATTCATTTAACGATCTTTTAATGAATGGACTGAGGCTTAATAAAGGAGTACATCTTAAACAACTAGAAAACTTTTATGAAGGAGACTTTTCTTTATTCAAGCAAAAAGCTAAGGAAAAGTGGCAGAACCTTGAAATAAAAAATAACAGAATGAAGCTTGACCTCAGAGGCCAACTTATTTGTGATCTTATTACAAGTGACTTATTTCAATAAATCTCTATTTATTTAAGAAGTGTAACCTTCTTTGATACTGCTTCTCCTAAAGACTCAGCCCTACATATGTACATACCTGCAGGAACCTGCTGCCCCTTCATATTTCTACCATCCCAGGTGTATGAGTAAGACCCCGCATCAATAGAACCTTTAAACAAAGAATTAATTAGCCTTCCTCTAATATCATAGATCTCAAGAGCCAGGTTGCCATTTTCCGGCACATTAACAGAAATACTAGTACTCGGGTTAAATGGATTAGGATAAATTTTATTTAAACTGAAGCTATTAGGAACTGCCTTGACTACCTGCACATCAACATATTGCGACTCTGAATTTACAACCTTTGTCTCAATCACCTTAAATGAGCTGGAAACATCAAACAGCTTATTAACACCAGGGTTAATAAAATTTTCCATATGATAAATTAAAATTGTATGCAAACCATCAATCTCATTTGAAACTACGTCCATGTTAAGATCTTGATTAAATGTGATATCGCCATCAGTTAAGACAACCATTTGCAAGCCTGAAATCTTACCATCAGATTCTAGGGAGGCACTATTACCTCCTAGCTCTAAGTTGGCATAGCTTGAGACTGAATCTTCTCTACTATGAGCTCTTTGAAGCCCGTTACCTTGAGTAATTAAGTTAATATTCAAAATAATATCAAGGACGTCAATCACTCCGTCAGCGTTTATGTCTGCCGCACACTCAGCATATTGTGTTGGATTGCTCTCAACTCCAATAACTATGTTAACCTGAAGCACTACATCAAGAATATTAATTATAGCATCATCATTCAAGTCACCTGCAGAACAGTCAAATGGATCAGCTCCTCCTATCTCTAGGAAATTTAAAAGACCATCAACGTAAGCATCAAAATCACCTCCAGAAAGGCCTCCCATTTCGTGGGATGCACCAACGGTCCTATAGCCATCGCCCTCATATGCAATTGCTGTTGTATAGCCAGCGCCATTATTGTTTAGAATTGCTAATCCTCCAGCTGGAGCTAGATGATCTATCCAACTATTTCCACCGTTGTAGTCAAAAACCAAACCTTCTGTAAAGGTCCCAGCAACTCCCTCAATAGTTTCAAGGTCACTTGAGCCATCTGATACACCAGTAAGACCAAACATGTTGTGTAAACTGGTCTGGCTATCATAAGCCCAAGTGTCACCACCTTCCATGTATACACTTCCACCTCTTTCTAAAATTTCGACAAATGCATCTGCCTCATTTTGCTGAAGAACATGATTGCCTGGGTCATAGTAAATACCAAGGAAAACAAAAGCCATTGTGTAGAAATCAGTTGATACTAGGTTACCTACTACGTGATCATAACCTGTTCTACCTGATGATTCAAAAAACTGACTAAGCATTTCTCCAGACAATCCACCTTGCGGATCCCAAATAAGCATGGTTGGGTGACCAATTATCATTGAAAAATTATAATTAGAAACTGAAACTTCTCCATTTTGATCATCTTGTACAAACGATGCCATGAAATTGACAGGTGTACCAAGATCAACATTACTATTCGCTTGAACACTGAAAGAGAGAACTGAGCTCTGTCCAGCTGACAATGAGGACAAGTATATCTCATCTTCTAAAATAGAAACAACGGATCCATTCCAACTATCAAAAATTTCTTCTAGGTGCGCTCCTGGGCTATCAGTATGATCTCCTGATCCTAAGTTTGAAATATAAATCGTTACCTCAGCCGTTTCACCTGCATCCCAAATTCCATCCCCATCAGAGTCATCAAATTCAGCATTTGAAAAAACAATCTCAGGAGCATTGACAGCAATAGATATAGAGCTCTCCCAAGTATCTGTACTACTTAAATATTCAACAAATACCTCCGCACTATGGCCATCAGGTGCAGAGTAATCAATATTCAGCCCTATTAGATCATTACCTTGCAGCATACTTCCTGCAGATATATTTCCAAATGTTGTACTTGATGGACCATTCAATGAAACATAAGGATCATTAGAAGAAATGTTTGCAACTACATTATTCGCTGACTCAACTCCTACATTTTCAGCCCAAAGAGCTAAAGAAATGAAATCTCCATTATTGACCATTCCATCATTTGAAGAATCAGAAATAATTTCATATCCACCATTAACTACATATGGCCCTTCAGGTGCAATCACCATAACAGACGCTTCATAAGCAAAAGCATTAAATGAGCTAACAACAAGATCCAACTCACCTGGAGTATTAGCCGCATCACCCAACTCTAAAACTGCAACACCTCCATTTGAATATGCAGAAGACAGAAGTTCACCATTTTTTGATAGAGCA
>NHIV01000013.1 GCA_002170735.1 bacterium TMED198
GCCTGTTGAAGAAGAACCTCAACAAGGACTAATGGCGAGGAGAGTATAATGGGATTTTTTGTAGGAGTAGAAAGAGCTTTAGCTCAAAGAGATCAGAATGTTTTAGCTTCTAAAAAGATTGCTCTTGCAGAGCAAGATAGAATAGATGCAAAAAATGCTAAAGTAATGGATTTTTTAAATCAATTTGGTGTGAATTATAAAAATTCTAATGACAGTAAAAATAGCTCTAAAAAGAAAGCTGAAGTTTTATTAAGATTAAAAAATAGCTTTGGTGAAGATAGTGAAATTTATACATCTTTGCTTGCAGGGGGTAGTTTAGAAAATCTTGAAGATGCTGAAAAAATTATAGATGAAGCTAGAGAAAAGATTGAAAGAGTTGGTGGCACATTTACTCCTGAAGATGCTGCTGATGCATTTGCTTTTTATAAGTCAGAAGTAATAGAAAATGGAAATCCTATTACTGCAGATCAACTTGTAGAAAGATTTGGTGTTGATCCTGATGCAGAACTTCCGGGAACTGGTATGTCATTTCAAGATGCATTTCAAAGAGTTGCTGATAATTTAAACCAAGATTCATATGTAATAGGTATGAGGGGAAAAACACCATTAACTGAATATGATCCAAAAGACTTATTATCTTTTAATAAACTATATGTAGAAAATGCAGGTGCAGCTATTGATGCTGAAGTAACAAGACTTAATGAGGAAAAAAGGCAAGATGAAATAGCTAGAGGTGAACAACCAAGTGGACTTCCGATAGATAATATTTCTGAATACAATAAAGCAAAAGATGCTATTAAAGATAATGATTTTTCTATTTTTCAAAGTTTAATTCCTAACGTAGCGGCAGATTTAGCTTCTAGCATAATAGTTCAATACCCTGCATTAAAAAATAATCGTGTTGCAATAAAAATGTATAACTCTTCTTTGAACTTTTCTTCAGATGATGAAGGTATGTATGCATTAAAAAGAGCAGTAGAATCTGGATTGCTACAAGAAAATGATATAATTATAGTTGATGGTCTTTCTAAAAAAATAAATCAAGCAGTTTTAAATGACTTAAATAGGTTGCCATAATATGACCAACACAGATTTTTGGAATAAGTTTGACACAGTTTCTAAAACACCTACTCCATCTCCTTTTCAAGAAGAAGATGTTGTAGAAAATTTTGATGCTAATACTATTATGAATGAACTTAATGTTTTAGAAGGCACTCAAACACAAGATGAGATCATTAATAATCCTACTCTTATGAAAGGTATAAGAGAGATTATGAAGTCTCGTTACAGTGAGGACACTAGAAACAAATTTAGCTTTGATGAAAAGTATGATAGAGACTTATCTGATAAAGATACTTTTGAAGAGTGGCAGAACTGGATGAGATCTTTAACAGGTGGACAGACAGTTACAACTGCTAATGACGCTGCATGGTTTGCAAGAGCAGATGCTGATCAAAGAGCTTTAATGGGTGCTTCTTTTAACATCATGGAAAAAATGCCTAATTTATTTAGTGGTGAAGCAGATTTCTTAGATGGTGTAAAAGATTATGTAAAGGCTGCCATATACGATCCTACCACACCTTTAGGTTTAGGTATAGGAAGACTTTGGTCTGTGGGTGCTACAAAGGCAGCAGGTATGACGTTAAAAGTTGCTGCTAAAAAAGCTATGCAAGAAGCTCTTAAAAAAGGTTTGTCTAAAGAAGCGGCAAATAAAATAAAAAAAGATGTTATTGAAAAAGGTTTTAAAAACATTAGTGATAAGAAACTAAAAATTGGAAGTCCTGTCGTAGGTGCTACAGCTACTGATATTGTTTCGTCTGTAGGAACAGACTTTATTTATCAGGATATAAGAATAGGCAGTGGTGTTCAGGATGAATTTAGTTTGCCACAATCTGTTGGAACAGCGTTAAGTGTTATTGCCCTACCCTCTTTATTTGTTACAGGTAAAGTCATAAAAGAGGGTGCAGGAAAAGTATTCAACTTTGAAAAATATATTGACATAAGTAAAAAGTTTGGTGGTAAATCTGAAAAAGAAATAACAGATGCTGTAATGCAAAGAGTTGATGTAGGGTCTGTTGACTCTAGTTTAAAAAATATGTTTAAAGACTTTAGTGAAAATGTAGATGACTATACATCATGGTTACAAGTTAGAGAGGATGTTGCAGAAAAAGTTATGCTGAAGGATATCGCAGGTAGTCCAACTAAGATTGACGATCTGTTTGAGTCCACCTTACTTTTTGGATCTAAAGCAGAAGGTTCACAACAAAAAGGTTTAATAGAGAGTTTAGCTGATGCAGGTTTTGTGTATATATCAAGAGGTGAAAAAGATAATGTCTCTAACTTTATAGGCGATGCTTTAAAATACTTACCAGATTCTTCTATAAAAGAATTTAAAACAAATTTTTCAAAAACAATAGGTCAAAAAACATTTCGTAAAACAGACTTATATAAAATAAAAACTGGTGAAGATTTATCAGATTGGTTTAAAAATAAGTCAAGGTTTGCAGGTAAAACATTATTTAATAGAAGACTTGCTTCTGATATATTAAAGAAAGATACTAATGAAATTACTGCTGCAGATATGCTCAACCTCTATAAAACAGGTAACACAAAAGAAAAATCAACTGCGTTTGAAAACTCTGCTAACAGGGTTAAATACATTCAGTCCGTTTGGAAAAGACTTGTTACATCACACCCCGGAACTACAGGGTTAAACATCAAGGGGTGGGCATTTACAACCTTTGCTAATGATATGTCTGATGTTGTTCAAGGGTCTATTGAAGTAGGCTTGGGTAGAAAGCAAGAAGGTTTTGGTTCTATATTAGGAGCAGTAAGAAGAGGCTATAATGTTATTGACATGAATGCCACCATTGAACAGGGATTTAATTTCTTAAAGGTAAGACCAGAGGTAGCAGATGAAATACTTTCGGAAATTTCTGGTGGTGTTGAATCAAGAAATGTTCTTCAAAGATTAGATCTAGATCCAAACTCTAAGATTAACAAGCTGTCAGAGAAGTCTGTTTCAACCATACAGAATATCATGGGTGTTAAACTTCAAGATGAAATGACCAAGATGATTTCATTTATGAGTTCACTAGATCAAAACATTATGCGTACTTATGGTAAAAACTATAACAGTTTCATGGACTCAAAAGACTTTAATCCTTTTGTTGAAATGTACTCACCTAAGTTTATAAAAGAAGTTCTTAATCCTGCAATAGAAAGAACTAAAAAAGAAACCTACTCCTACTCTTGGTTAGAAAAAGGATCTAAAGGTTTTAATCCAACACTAGAAATAGCTAAAACAATAGAAAGATTTTCAAACTCTCCCGGTGGTGGTTTTCTTATACCATTTGGAAGATTTTTTAATTCTGCTACAGCCTTTCTTGGTGACTACACAATGTTTAATGCAACAAAACACGTTGTTGGAAAAGCGTTTATGAGAGATATAAACTTAGCTGATGAAGAGGGTATTAAACTTTTCTCAAAAGGTGTTGTTGGATTGTCTGCTATATTAGCTTTTGGCAATGAGGAAGCTCAATATAAAGTTAAGAATGGTTTTACATATAATCAAAAACCTTTACCTGATGGCTCTGTGCAAGATGTAATTTATGATGCTCCTGAGAACTACCTTGCTATACTAAGACAAATGATGGCTCATGTAGAAATAGATGGGGAGATACCACCAGATTTAAAGAAAGAGTTTTTGTCTCTAACTGTGGGTCAAACTTTTAGACAAACTGGAGAAGCTTTTAGTACACTAGAGTCTTTCGGTAGATCTCTTGCAGAAGCTGAAAGTTTTAGTGATGCATTTAGAGCAAGTCTACAACTTTTAAGTGCAGGTGTTTCTAGAGTTGCTTCAGGTTTTACAAGATTTTTAGAGACTGTAAATGTAGTGGCATCTGTTTCCTCTGGTGAATTTTCAGTTCCTGATAGAAATCAAGGTAATAAATTACTAAATCAAACTCTAAGGTATATAGATAAGATACCAACCATGTTTGGTTTCAAACCACTTGTTAGAGAAGAGGAAGCTCAAGTAGGTACAAGGGATAAAGTTCCTGTTGATGCAGGTAAGATAACAGGTTTTAGATCTTCAGTTAATCCTACACCATCTGAAAAAATTGCTGCATCCGTAGGAATACAAAGTTTTAGGGCTATAAAATTTCAAGGTACACCAGAATATAAAAATAGACTTGATGAAATTGTAAGGGATATCTTTAATTATGAAGCTTCAAAAGCTATAGAAGATGGCTTCTTAGAAATAAGAGATACAGCTAAAAGAAAGAATGATTATCTAGCTATAGTTGAACGTGTTAAAAAAATAGCTAGTTCTATATTTAAACAAAGTCCTAAAAATAAGGATGAGTTTATGAAAGTAGAGAGGAAGCTTAGAGGATCAAAGAAAAGTGTTTTTAAAGATGCTTTAGGTAAAAGAGGTATTAACTTTGATGGTAATATAGAAGATTTCATAGATGAGATGAAAACATTAGGAGATGAGGGTATAATAAAAATGCAATACTTGTTATATCTTATAGAAAACAAAGATGAGTTTATTTACAACTAACCCTCTTCTAACATCTTGTCTGCCCACTCATAAGCTTCTCTCACTGCATCTTTTTTGTTAGACCAACTAGGACTTCTGGCTATGATACCAGACAGTGCCTGACCTGCTAGAAACCTTCTTGTCGTAAGAACCTTGTCGTTACTGTTGGTCTTAATCATACGTAGCTTGTTAAAGTTTCTAGCTTCCTGTTCTAGGTTTTTGTATCTCACTTATGTTTCTCCTTCAAGGCATCTATCATTTTGTTCAGATAGTATTGTGCCTTTTCCATATCTTGTACAGGTTTTCCCTTGTAGTTGTACCTGTGTTGATACTTAATAACATTACCATGACAGTAATCTATGAAACCCTGTAGTCCTAACACCTGTCTCATGTAGTCAATGCATTCTAGTCCACCATTAAGAGTGTAGTGAGGTGGTTTATTCACAGGGTCATACTCTCCTGAAAATTTTAAGTGGTCAAATGTTGTATCTGATGTTACTGTCACTGTATCTCCTATATCAAAAGCATCTTCTGTTGAGTGTTCCATATTACAATCCTCACATTCATAACATTTCATATCGTCATCTAGATAGTTGCCACACATAACGCAAATTTCTTTTGGATAAATAGTAGTCATGTTAAGCTCCTATGTCTACGATCTCACAGCTATCCCCACTACAAGCCATTGTCTGACTACCTGCAGTAGTATCAACTGACTCATAATCTCGTAGCTTAGACCAATCAATTCTAGTTTTCATTTTAAGAAGCATAGCATCATACTCATCTTCTGTACACTCCTGATAAGGTGCTTGCTGATAAACATGATCTGAGTGTGGCAAGAAAGACACACCTGACATTTTATCAAAGTGTTTGAACACAAATGCTCCAACATCAAGCCACTCTTCTTCTTTAACTGTAACAGTGACAGAAGGTTTATGCTCACACCAATGTTCCTGATAAATCAACCAAATGTCTAACTGTTCAATAGCAGATAGATCATTTCTAAGTCTAGAACCTGAAGGTGACATCATTGGAAAACTAAACACAGTTGTTGTGTCAGGTTTCATTACACAAGGTTCACTTGGCACACCCTGATCTATCATAAACTTTGTAAGTGGATCTTTGTTATCTCCCCTAACTGTTCTTATGTAATACCTACTGTGTCTAGCATGAATACCACTTGCTGAATCACATAGCTGTGATACTGTGCCTGATGGTTTAACACAGGTAATGGCTGTACTCTCTTCTATACCAAATCTTTTAGCATACTTTTTGTTTGTATCTATAGCTATCTGCTTTAGTCTTGTAAGTCTTTCTCTCATGTTCACAAGAAAACAATTTGTATGTATGTTATCCATGATACCTGTAAGACTTACACCAAGCAATCTTTCTTCTCTTGTGTTACTTTTCCATATCTTTCTTAGATAGGGGAAGTCGGTGAGAGTAGCTTGTGCAGTACCTAAGATAGTAGCTAGTCTGACTTTACGATCTAGGTCTTCATCTGTATCATGCTCCTTGACTACGACTTCAGTTAAGTTACAGAACTGATGAGGTCTAAGGATAATCTCACTACAGGGATTAGTGCCAAACTCATAGTCTGGATTTCTTCTTCCATTCTTAGCTGCTTGCTTCTGTGCAGATACCCTGTTGAAGATACCTCTCTCACCTGACTTTGATTCTACCAATGAAGTCCACTCTCGTAGGAATGTTTCTGAATCAGGCTTGTCTGTATAAGCTACAGAGTTATTAGAGAGTGCCATGTGTGGTGCAGTTTCCCACCATTGTCCTGTCTTAGCGTGACGCATACGTATGTCAGAAAGGTTGCTGAGAGAGATCATAGCTGAACGTCTTACACCACCTACTACTACAATCTCACCTATCTTACACATGATACTGTGACACTCATAGCTATTTAGTTTTCTACCTGTAGCACCTTTGAACATATTGATTGTGAACTTAAACAAATCAACAAGAGGAGCAGGTCCTGATGCTCTACCACCAAATGTTTTTAATCTAGCACCTGCAGGTCTGATCATGCTAACATCATAGTCAGGAACTTCACCTGCATACAATAGTGCAACTAACATTCTGAATGCCTTTGCCCAACCTTCCTTGCTGTCTCTAACAACAATCGTTGTTTGACTTTTGAATAACTTCTCTGGTATCTCTGGAAGTTTATCTATGTATTGTCTTTCAACAGAGAAGCCTACACCTGTTCCACACAACAGTATGTACATAGCTTCATCAAAAGATTTAGGGTCATTGACAGGGAGATAGGAGCAGTTGTACCCTGCAGTATTATCTCTGTCTAATGCAGGTCCTGCAGTCATCAAGGCTCTCATAGATGGCATAACGTCAAGAGTGTAGATAGCATTCCAGATCTCATCTGTTGTCTTCTTGTCAAGACCTGTCTTGTCTGCCATATAGTCTACATATCGTGTGACTGTTTCAGTCCACGTTTCTCTTCTTCCTTCGTCTTCTAACCAACGTGCATAACGAGAGGTAGCAATAAAGTTTTGATAATCTGTGGGTAAAGCGTTATTCATCTATTGTCTCCTGAACCTTTTATTTTATCTCTATCTCTTCTGTCGTGAAGCTTTTTAATATTAGCATTAGCTACTTCTTGTAGATTAGAATCCAGATAATTTGCTATAGCTGTGACATAAAAGAGACAGTCACCTAATTCTTTTATAACTTCAGATTTAGAAAAACTTTTATCTCTAATTAATTTCTTAATCTTACCTTGAACTTCCCCTGCTTCTTCTCCTAAACCTAAAACATTTTCCATCAATCTATTTTTAGGTTCAGTAACAATAAGTTTTTCAACTTGTTTACTGTACAATTCCATATCGTAGTTCAATCTATTCTCCTTGTAATATCTGATTCCAATATCTCTACGTCATCTAAATCATAGACGCAGTCTGATATTTTTTCCTTGACAACCTCTAGTGTACTGCTTTCATCAACTGATAGAAAATTTGCATCTTCCTCAACCTCAACAGTTAAAACTATTTCAAATCGTAAACCCATAGTTATACTCCAATCTCACTAAAAGTCAACATATTAATCTTCAGAAACTTCTAAAGCTTCCATTCTTCCGTCAATATAATTCTTAAACTTATAGGCTTGCTCCTCTGTAGAGAACCAAAACTCTTCTTCTCTTAACCTCTTATTTTCCTCTACATTACACAAGAGTAAAAAGTTACCATCTTCAGGAAATTCAGAATACTGTTCTTCATAGTAAGCATCTTCTAGTTGTTCCCTACTATAAGGACCTCCTGCAACTGCCCAAACTTTAAAGCTTCTCTTCATTTATTTTCCAATCCCTAATTAAATCCATGTAATGTTCTAGTCCTACCATAACAATCCAAGGTCTGTGATCTGATCTGTAGAAGACAACAGGCTCACCATTACCATGACTGACAGCTTGTTCAATGTAACCATAAACAGTTTTCATTTCACCTTTACGTCTTTTAACTTCTATTGCTAGTGGTAGTCTTCTTCTGGCTTGAGGAGATAGTTTTATGTCAGCACCTGTATCACCCATTATAGCAGACTGAATATCATCTTTCTCAAACTCTGGAAAAGTTTCTAGTAGTTTATCTCTGATCTCTTGCTGACCTAATCTACCCTTTGCTTTAGCTGACCTGCTCATGTAAA
>NHIV01000014.1 GCA_002170735.1 bacterium TMED198
ACAAAAATATGAACATTGAATTTTCGAATATAATTTGCATTAATTAGCGGCCGAACTAAGAGCATGGCTGCACCTGTAGTACCCATCCAGCTGGCAATACTTGTGCCAAGAACCATTAGCTTTAAGTTATTTAAAGGGGTTGGCTTAAACGTTCCTCTAATACATATTCCACCAGTAACAACAAATAAAGATAAAAGCAAGACAACAAATGGAATAAACTCTCCGACGATTACCTCTATGAAATAAAAAGATGCAGTGTTATATCCAAATGTTAAAAAGAAAAATATCGTAAAAATCAACAACCAAAAAAACGAAACTTTTCCATAATTCTTATGCCAAAAATATGGGCTTATAAGTGGTAGAATAGCAATAGAAAACAAAATACCAAGGAATGGCAGAAACCAAAACAGACTAAGATCTTGACCGCTCAAGGCTACATCTCCTGCTGCAAATAGATCCCCTAAAAGAAAGATAAATATTGTAAATTTCGTTATCATATATCGATTTTTTAGTAATGAATTAGATATAATATTATGACATTTATTTTAACACTTATAGCACTAATTTTATTCATGTCACTTTTTAGCATGGGCACATTCCTTTTCAATAAAGAGATTACCAAAACTTGTAATAAGTTGAATGATAAAGACAATCCTTGCCAGTGCTCCTTGCTAGATAAATTTAAATGTGCAAATACTTCTGAAAAAACTTATTAATTTTTTAAAAAATTTTCCAAATCAACATATGAATCTACAGGTACAATTTTTTTGTCTATACTTTTTATCTGTGCTGTATTAAGCGTAGTTTTTATTCCAAATACATGTGCCTTCGTATTGACAGCCGATATAAGTCCAACCTTAGAATCTTCAACAATAATAGTTTCAGAGGGATTCAAATTAAAATATTTCATTGCCTGAAGATATGGCGCGGGAGATGGTTTAGGCGCATGTGCCTCAGATACTGTAATTACATAACTAAAGTAATTATCAATATTTATATTTTTTTGAATTTCAGCATATGTTAATCTAGTTGTATTTGTAACAAGCCCAACCTTATAAATGCCCTTTTTAATTACTGTTTTATAAAAATATTCAAAACCATCAATAAAAAATAGTTGAGTTTTCATTGCTTTATGAAGGTAATTTCTAAGTTTTGATCGTAAAGTTTCAATATCTTCAGAAATCATAAATTTTTTAGTGAATTTAGAATAAAAATTTATATTTGACATTCCTCTAAACTCATTCAGGTCTTTGGTTGAGGCTTTAACTCCATATTCGTTAAGAAGTAATAGTTGAGCTTTATCAAATAGTGGCTCAGAATTTAAAACTGTTCCATCCATGTCAAACAAAATACATTTAATATGCTTGTAACTCATTGCTAATACTTATTTTTAAAATTATTTGAAAAAAAATAATTATAGGTTCCTTCATTTTCTATCATAAGCATGCACTCAGTTTCAATTACATTATTAATTAAATTTATTCCATTTAAGCCTAAAGTCATTAATGCCGTTGCGTAGCCATCTGCTGTACTACATTTATTTGATACTACCGTTACACTTAATGGAGTATCCTTAATTGGATAGCCAGTTAAGGGGTTTATTATATGTGTATAGATTTCACCCCTTATATTATAAAAATTGTTATAATTGCCAGAAGTTGCTACAGACTGATCTGTCAAATAGAGTGTATCGACAAATGATTTGGTAATTGGATCCACTATAGCTACAGTCCATTTTTTTCCTTTCTTTAAACCTTTACACCTAATCTCACCTCCTATTTCAACCATGTGGTTTAAATAGCCTTCAGAAGTAAGATAATTTGAAATATAATCTACTGCATATCCTTTTGCTATTGAGCTTAAATCGATACCTATCAAAGGATTTAATTTTCGTATTGATTTATTTTCTTTATTAATTTGTATTTTATTCATACCTACTTGCTTTCTATTCATGTTTATTATTTTTTCAGATGGCACTTTATCTATATTTTTATTTTCCCCAAAACCCCATAACTCTACAAGTGGATAAATAGTTACATCATACATGCCTAAAGATTCTTCATAAATTCTATATGCCTGTTCAATATTTTCAAATAGAATCTTTGAAACTTGAATTTCTTCATTACTTCTATTTTTATTTAATAAGGATATTTCACTGGTAGAAATATATGTAGAGAGTATAGAATTTAGATAAAGGAGAAGACTGTCAATAGATTCCTTTTCAACTGAGGGGTTAAATGTGTGATCGTAAACTTTAACATTATATGTTGTGCCCATAGTCTTACCTTGGAATTGGGAAAGATCGGACTTGAATGAACAAGAAAGTATAAAAACAACTAAAAGTATAGAAAAGCTTTTAAATCTACCCAAAACTATCAAAAGCTATCATTTCATCCTCAACGCCTAAATCATAAAGCATTGATTTGACTGCATCTATCATCATGGGAGGCCCACAAAGATAATATTCAACTTCTGTAGGGTCATCATGCTTAGACAGATACTTATCAAGTAAAACTTGATGAATGAAGCCTGTTGGACCATCCCATTTATCAATATCCAATGGATCAGAAAGAGCTACTTGATATTTAAAATTTTTAAAATCTTTTTGAATTTTTTTAAACTCTTCATCATAGAACATTTCTCTAACACTCCTAGCTCCGTACCAAAAAGAAACTTTGCGGCTAGTGCTTAAAGTATCAAACAGGTGAAACAAGTGAGACCTCATTGGTGCCATACCAGCTCCACCTCCTATATAAATCATTTCTCTTTGAGTCTCCTTTATGAAGAATTCTCCATAGGGACCTGAAATAGTCACCTTATCGCCTTTCTTGAGGTTGAAAATATAGGAAGAAGCTACACCTGGTGGGGCATCCCACTTCCTTGGAGGTGGATGTGCAATTCTCACATTCAGCATAATCTTGTTACCTTCAGCTGGATGATTCGCCATTGAATAAGCCCTAAAAACTTCTTCTTTATTTTTTGACTTAAGATCCCACATGCTAAACTTATCCCAATCCTCTCTGTACTGATTTTCAATATCAAAATTCTTGTAGTCTAAATCATACTTTGGTATATAAATCTGTATATATCCACCTGATTCAAAATTTAAGTTTTGACCCTCAGGCAGGTCAAGCACAAGCTCTTTAATAAAAGTAGCCACGTTATCATTTGAGGCTACTGTACACTCCCACTTTTGAATATTAAAGATTTCATCTGGAACTTTTATGTCCATATCTCTTCTAACTTTTACCTGGCAAGATAATCTCCAATTATTTTGAGCTTCAGATCTATTGATATGGTTTAACTCCGTTGGCAGTATGTCTCCCCCTCCACTGTTAACTTGGCACTTGCACATTGCGCATGTACCTCCACCACCACACGCTGAGGGAAGGAAGATACTTTGATCTGAAAGTACTGAAAGCAAAGTTGACCCTGGCTTTACCGTAATTTTATCCTTATTGTTAACAGTAATATTCACATCTCCTTGAGGAAGTAATTTTTTCGATGCTAAATTTAAAATAAAAGATAGAAAAATTATTATTGAGCTAAATACTAATAAAGAAGAAATTACATAAATACTGCTATTTTCAATCATAATTGAATTCCTGAAAAAGATAAATAAGCAATTGATATTAAACCAGTTAAAATCATGGTGATTCCTAAGCCTTTTAATCCACTTGGTATATCTGAATATTTAAGTCTTTGCCTTATTGCAGCCATAGTCATGATTGCAAGCATCCAGCCTAAACCTGAACTAAATCCATAGACAGTAGATTCTGAGAAAGTCAAAGATCTTTCATTCATTAGCAACGAAGAGCCTAAAATAGCACAATTTACAGTAATTAATGGAAGAAAAATTCCCAAAGCATTGTACAGTTTAGGTGAAAATTTATCTAATATCATCTCTACCAACTGAACTGCTGCAGCGATTGTTGCTATGAATGTGATAAATTTTAAAAAATCTAAACTAATTCCACTAAGGTCTATAAACGGAACCCAGCTTAGGGCTCCATCCATCAATAGAAAATTAAAAATCAACCAATTTAGCGGCACTGTTATAGAATTAACAAATATAACAGCAAATCCAAGACCCAATGAACTTTCAATATTCTTAGAGATTGCAAGAAAAGAACACATTCCAAGAAAATATGCTAAAAGAATATTTTCAATAAAAATAGCCTTTAATGCTATACTAAGATAATGCTCCATTATGCGTCTTCTTCAAAGTTAGTAAATGTTCTTTGCACCCAAATAATTAAGCCAAGTACAATAAAGGCTCCTGGAGCTAAAAGCATTAATCCGTTATTTATATACCCGCCATCATAAACACTTAGAGGAATTACAGAAAAGCCGAGAAGTGTTCCACTGCCGAAAATTTCCCTAAAGATTGAGACTAAAATAAGAATAATTCCATAACCTAATGCATTTGATAGTCCATCAAGAAAGGCTGGAAAAGGTTTGTTGCTCATTGCAAATGCTTCAGCCCTTCCCATAACTATACAATTAGTTATAATCAAACCAATAAAAACACTAAGCTGCTTGCTAACATCATACATATAGGCCTTTAAAAACTCATCAGCAAGAGTTGCTAGAGTTGCGATGATGCACATCATTACAATAATTCTTACTTTCGAAGGAATAAAAGATCTAATCAATGATACAGTTAAATTTGATATTGAAAGCACAAACATAACAGCAATTGTCATCACAATGGAATATTCAACCTTAACAGTCACAGCAAGGGCTGAACATATACCAAGAACTTGCATTGTAATAGGATTATTATCTACTAGAGGATCTCTAAGTATTTTGTTATAATTTGAACTCATTGTTTTTTTACATTTTCAATGAAATTTTTATACAAATTTAAATCAGATAACAAAAAGTTTTTCAAACCTACACTAGTTACAGTTGCACCGCTAATTCCATCAACAGAATGAATTCTCTTGTCTTCATTGATATCATCAACAGTTATGCCTTTAAGTATATCAATACCAACTAGCACTCCTAAATCATTAAATATTTTCTTGCCTTTAAAGTTATCTTGGAACCACTCTTTATCCACTTCCCCACCAAGCCCTGGTGTTTCTTTATGTTTAAAAAAGGTTATACCTTTTACTGTATTCATATCTAATTCTAGTGCAAAAAACCCAAAAAGAGTTGACCAAAGGCCCTTACCTGAAATAGGTATTACATATGAATCAGATGACTTGTAGATTGGGAGGTACCTTGTATCATTGGCTTTGTATATGGATTCCCCGGTTTTTCCATCTTCTTTCAATATCAAATCAATATGATTAATAGTTTCAACTATATCACCGTTAATATCAACTACAATTTCTTTAACTGTATCTAGATATTTTTGTTGTATTTCTTCAGAGTTCATTGAAGATGAATTGATGCCAAGTGATTTAAGAACATTTTTTTGTTTATCTACAACAACATTTAAATCTTGAATTGTTTTTAGTGAAGTGTAAGCAAAAGAAAGAACAAGACTCGAAATCAATGTTATCAAAATCATAAATTTATATATATATGAATCACTATGCAAAACGCTTCATCCTCTTTTTCTTGTGAGACTTTACAACGTAGTAATCTATTAATGGCGCCAGGGCATTTGCGAATAATATTCCAAGCATCATTCCTTCAGGGTATGCAGGATTTATACAGCGAATTAGTATACACATAACACCTATCAACATTCCATATATCCACCTACCTGTATTTGTGTGCGCGCTTGTGACAGGCTCTGTTGCCATGAAAATCATACCAAATGCAAACCCACCCATCACTAAATGGTAATACCAAGGTAGAAATAGCATTAAATTAGAAGAATTAGAAGAACTTCCAAGTATATTCATTAAATACGATGTTAATATCATGCCAATCATTACTCCTGATACTGTTCTGAAATTAATCAAGCCAGTTAGCAGTAAAAATGATGCACCTATTAGCACCATAAGTGTACTTGTTTCACCAATTGAACCAGGAATAAAACCAATAAACATATCTGACCATGTATATATATGTCCTGTAGAACTGTTTACCAATGCATCCATATAGCTGTCTGAAGAATTATTTGAAGACACCGCAAGCAAGGGAGTAGCACCTGAAACAGCATCAAAAGTCCATACTCTATCACCTGAAATCTGGCCTGGATATGCAAAGAAAACGAAAGACCTTGCAAGAAGCGCAGGATTGAATACATTGTAACCAGTGCCGCCAAAAATTTCTTTACCTATAACAACACCAAAAACCGTTGAGGCTGCAACCATCCATAAAGGAAGAGATGCAGGCATAACAAGTGGTATGAGCATGCCTGTAACTAAAAAACCTTCATTAATCTCATGACCTCTAACAACTGAAAAAATAGCTTCACATATTCCCCCAACTGTAAATGTAACAATATATAGAGGAACTACGGATAAAAGCCCTATCATTAAAAGGTCATAAAGTGGAAGGCTTATAGCATCTGAAAATGGAATTCCAGAAGATATTTTATTTTGCAGTCCAACATTATAAACACCAAAGCATAGGCATGGTATGAGAGCTAGTACAACAAAGAACATGCTCCTTTTTAAATCGATTTGATCTCTTAGAAATGGTGCCTTTTTAGTTATTTTATTAGTAGAGAATAGAAAAGTATCAGGGGCATCAAAAAGTGGCCAAAATTTCTCATATTTACTGCCTTTTGAAAAATATGATTCTGCTTTGTCCAATATATTTCTTAAAAAATTCATTAAGAGTTATCCTCGATAAAAACAAGACCTTCCTCAATAATGCTAGAGACTTCAAGCTTAGATTGGCATACAAATGAGCACAAAGCAAAATCTTCAGGATCACATTCATATATTCCAAGCTCTTCCATTTCTTCAACATCCTTAGCTAGTATGCTCTTAATTAAAAAAGTTGGCAAAATTTCAAGTGGAAGAACCTCTTCCCAGAAACCAAATGGAATAATTGATCGTCTACTTCCATTTAATGCCATAGTAGAGCTAAATTCTAAATTTGGAATAATCGAGGATACAAAAGTTCGAGATGAAGTAAGGGCTTTAAAACCAGGATCTAGCCAGCCTAAAAACTTCCTCTCCACCTCATTTAAGCATAAGGTAAGAGTATCGTGGTACCTCGACATTGAGAAGCCAGATTCAATAGTAAAGCCACTAAGAATATCACCAGACACAATAGTTGACTTTTCATCAACCTTGAATAGAGAAAGTATATTGTGAACAGGAGTGTCTTTGTATACAGCTGAATAAGAAGGATTATCTAAGCCTTCACCAGACACAGCTATATATCTTTTATTGTATAACATGCCATTCGAATTAAAAAAACTTCCTATATCAGCAACATCTTGAGGGTTTATATACCATGCTATATCATTTTTATCTTTTATTGGATCAATTTTATGTATATGAACGCCTACGTTTCCTGAAGGATGCGGGCCATCAAACTGGTGAAGATCTACATTTGAGTTTCCGAAATTAAACTTACCCTCATCCTCTATTGAGGAGCAAATGTGAATTTTCACATCAAGCATCTTTGAAAGCACATTTACACCTTTGACAAAATCTTTAGATCGCTCTTCTAATGCAATTATAGGATCAAATGAATTGGGAGCAGTAGACATTGTTGATATAAATAGCGCCTTAGGCGATGAAGTGGAGTCTGGAATCTTTGAAAACGGCCTCTGCCTGAAATACGTCCACATACCTGTTTCAAGTAAAATTTCTCTGATCTTTGATGGATTGCGTGTGCCAAAATTAAAATCATTATCTTTTAATTTATTAAATCCATCTGTTGCAATTATAATATTCTCTATTACTCTCCTCTTCCCAAACTTAATATCTTTAATTTTACCTGAGTGTTGTGATACAAACTTACAGCTGGGATTATTTTTATCAAAGAAGAGTTGACCTCCTATCTCAATACTATCACCAACTTTAACTGTTAATTTTGGCTTGATTCCTTTAAATATTCTAGGATCAAGACATGCCTCAGAAGGCAAGTCTACTTCCTTGATATCGCTTACAGGGAAACCTTTGATATTAAGATCTAAACCTTTTTTAATTTTAAATTTCAATCTAGTCCGCAATCCTTTGTTTATTTAATTTGTGTCTAATTTTAGCCTCTTCAAATCGTCGAATTTCATCTTCTGTTTCAGGCCTTATAAGTGGAACCGAAGTTGGCTTATTGCGATCATCAAGTGCCACAAAAGTCATATATGCAGTAGCAGTATGATTGATATAGCCAGTTTGAGGGTTTTCAGATTCTATGCGAACACCGACCTCCATACTTGTTTTTCCAGTATAATTAACAGATGATCTAAGTATAAGCATATCTCCAAGTTGAGCTGGAGATAAAAAATCTAAGCGATCTACAGATGCTGTTACAACAGGTGATCTTGACAGCCTATAGGCTGACATTGCTGCACATATATCCATAAGATACATAACTCTACCACCATGAAGATTTCCAAGCGTATTAGTATCATTTGGAAGAACCAGCTGGTTCATTATTGCATGGGTCTTGGATACTGAAACTTTTTTTACTGTGCTCATGACACAATCCTTTTGAAGTATTCGACTAAAGGTGTCCAGTATAGGTAAAATAACAAATTTTGAGAACTGAAGATAATCAAGGAATAAAGTATGGCTTTATTAGGTTTTAATGGTTTCAATTTCTCACTAGGTTTTTCTAGGTACATATTTTTGACTATTAGAAAATAATAATATAGAGACACAACGCTATTTAGAATGCCAATCACAGCAAGCCAATAGAAGCTTGATTCACGAAAAAGAACAGAAAACAGATAGAACTTACCTATAAACCCTGACATTGGGGGAAGGCCTGCTAGAGAAACTAAAGTTATTACCATAAAAGCTGATGAGATTGGCGCAATTGATGCGTAGCCTTTATAATCAGACAACTTGGATGTTCCGGTATTATTAGAAACATCTACAATGAAAAAGAAAGCTGCTAGGTTCATGAAAAAATATATAAACACATAAAGCAATACAGCCAAAATTGCATCAGAAGAAAGAACTGTAAAAGCCATAAGCATATAGCCAACGTGAGCTATACTTGAATAAGCCAACATCCTCTTAACATTTGATTGCTGAATCGCCAATAAATTCCCCATTGTCATTGTTACAGCAGAAATAATGGCCATAATCTGAGGCCATGAAATTGATTGAATAAACTCTGTATTCCCAAAAGACCCTTTTACAGTGAATATCGAATAAATAAATCTTAAAATCAAAGCTATACCAGCAGCCTTAGGTGCAACGGAAAAGAACGCTGTTACAGGAGTTGGTGAGCCTTCATATACATCAGGCGTCCAGTAGTGAAACGGTGCCATAGAGATTTTATAACCAAACCCTGCCATGATTAAAAGTATCGTTAAGTATATCATCATAGGGTTGCTATTCACTAATAGTTCACGATGAATAATTGAAAAATCTGTAGAACCAGCTAGACCATAAAGCCAGCTAATTCCAAATAGCATAAGGCCTGAAGCAAAAGAACCAAAAATCACATACTTCAATGAGGCCTCATTTGATTTTTCATCATTTTTTAGTATACCGGATAATATGTAAGATGGCAAGCTAACCAATTCAACTCCAATGTATACAATAACAAGATTATTTGCTGAACACATCAAAAATAAGCCTATGGTAATTATTATAAGCATCATATTATACTCAGAGTTATTGACATTTTTGATTTTTTCAGTATTTGATGAAAGGAGGATTATCATAAAAGCTGAAACTAGAAAAATACATTTAAAAAAATATGAAAAAGAATCATTAACAATCATTCCCTCAAATAAGATCTCATAGCTAGGCCCCATGATAAATAGAAAGATTCCTGAACGAATTAATCCAACATAAGGTAAATATGCATTGTAAGGTCTAAGCCTTCCAAATAAGTCAAAAATCAAAACAGCTATTGATGTAAGCAGAAGCGTTAACTCAGGTAAGTACCAAATTAAGCTATTAAGGTTAGATAGAATCATCAAAGAACCTTTTGGATTATATCAATAATCCCATTTACAGAAGTGCTTATCATGGATATCAATGGTTTTGGGTAGACTCCAAGAACAAGAGTTATTATAGCGAGAGGTAAAATCATTCCAACTTCTCTAAAATTAATGTCAACTAGACTTGAGTATTTTTCATTAAAAGGGCCGAGAAATACTCGAGCATAAGCTCTTAGAAAATAAACAGCATTTAAAAGAATTCCTAGCGTTCCAATTACAGTAATGGTTCTAAAAGCACTAAAACCACCAATAAAACACATAGCCTCACTTATAAAACCTGATAGTGCTGGCAAGCCTAAACCTGCAAAGAAAGCAAAAGCAACAAATGCAGTAAATACAGGCATTTTCGTACCTATGCCACCGAATCCAGGCTTACCAGCCAGATCTTTATCTTTGTAGTCATCAGGATACATAATCCATCTATGATGAGCTTGATCGTACAGAACACCTACAAGCATAAAAAGCATAGCCGTAATAGTTCCGTGATTAAACATTTGCATTACAGCGCCATTAAGTCCAGCTTGAGCTCCAGAAGTGCTGGTACTTACAACTGAGGCCATTCCAAGCAAAACATAACCCATATGGCTTACTGATGAATAAGCAATCATCTTCTTCATATCTATCTGTGCGATAGCGTTTACTGCGCCCCAAAGAATATTTATAACCCCCAATATAGCAAGGATCATAGCAAAACTAGCGACCTCCCCAGGAAGCAAAGGGTAGCTTATTCTTAGAAGGCCATATGTTCCCATCTTTAACAAAACTCCTGCTAGAATTACAGATATAGCTGTTGGCGCTTCTACGTGAGCCAGAGGAAGCCATGTGTGAAATGGAAAAACTGGAACTTTTATTGCAAAACCAATAAACAAGCCAATCCAAATTAGATATTTAACATTAAAACCCCATACAACTGCATCAATTGAAGATGCGGTTTGAATTAAAGTAATTAAATTGAAAGTGTTTGGCTCGCTGTAGAAGTAAAGAGCAATCATGGCAAGGAGCATAAAAACCGATCCAAACAGCGTGTACAAGAAAAACTTTATAGCAGCGTATATTCTAAGTGGTCCTCCCCATATCCCTATAAGGAAATACATTGGGAGCAACATCACTTCCCAAAAAATATAAAATAAGAAAAAATCTAATGACAGGAAGACTCCCATCATCCCAGCATCAAGCAAAAGAAATAGAGAAAAATAACCCATTGGCTGTTTATTTATATTCCAACTACATAGAATACAAAGAAATGAAAGTAAGGCAGTTAAAAGAACCATAGGCATGCTTAATCCGTCAACACCAACAAAATATTCAATATTAAAAGAACTGATCCAAGGGACCTGAACCGTAAACGGAGATTCTGATATAGAGACAGTAGGATCAAAGCTCATATAAAGCCAAAGGCTTAAGATTAACTGAACCCCAGTTGTAATTAGAGCAATTAACCTACTATCAGCATGAGAAGAATCCTTGGCCCTGAAAGATCGTGCAGCTACAATTGAAACTGCACCCATAACGGGTATAAATATTAAAAGTGTTAAAATTGTAGAATGCATATTTTTTCCTTATAGTTGCTGAATAATAATTATAATAAGTATAACCCCAAGCATTCCACCTAGAACATAGTTTTGTATTACTCCACTTTGAGTCGCTCGAAGTTTTTTTCCAAAAAAATCAGTTATCCTTGCAGCTCCATCTACCACTTTCTGATCAAGCCAATTATAGTCAGCTTTTCCTGATTTATCAGAAATTTTCAATGTAAGCCATCCCAAGCCATCAATAAATCTTTGATCATATAGATTCCAATCAATTTTAGATGCGATAGAAGACCACCACATAAATGGCCTGTAGATTAGAGCAGAATAAATTTCATCAATATAGAATTTATTGAAAGATAGACTGTAAAGGCCTAAAGAATTAAGCGCTAGCATAACCCTGTCAGGATCGATCTTCTTAAAGAGATAAAATAAAACTGATGCAAAAATCCCTAGTGTAGCCACAAACAAAGAAAGAAACATTGCCTCATAATGAGCATGATGTATACCATCTGCAACAATCTTCATATCAAGACCAGCATAGTTTTTAGCATAACCGATTGTATCATAAAACCAGCCGTGGTAATCTATTGGGTTAAAACTTGGAAAAGTAAATACTAATGCAAAACTTAATAATGATAACAATATAAGTGGAAAGGTCATGAATAATGGCGATTCATGAATATGTGTGTAAATTTTCTCGTTTTTAGGCTTTCCATGGAATGTCATAAAAATCAATCTAAACATATAAAATGCGGTTATAGCCGCTGATCCAAAACCAGCTAAAACTAAGAACCATGTCCAGCCATGATTGGCATAATAGTAGCTAAGTGTTCCAGCTAAAATTGCATCTTTTGATAAGAAACCTGAAAATATAGGAACACCAGAAATTGCTAAAGTGGCCACTACCATAGAAAAATAAGTTATAGGCATTTTATTTTTAAGGCCGCCCATGTTCCTCATGTCTTGAGGGTCTGTTGAGTGGTCTCCAAGTTCATGGAGAGAATGATGCATTGAATGTATCACGGATCCGCTTGCTAAAAAAAGGCAAGCCTTGAACATGGCATGCGTTGTAAGATGAAAAAATGAAGCGGCATAAGCCCCTACTCCAAGTGACATAATCATGTATCCTAGCTGGCTGACTGTAGAGTAAGCTAATACTCTCTTTATATCATTTTGAGTTATTGCAATAATTGATGCCATTAGAGCAGTTATAGCACCAATCGCAGCAATAATTTCAAGGGCGCCTGGAGTTAAAAAAGCAAATATTCTAACTGTCATATAAACACCAGCTGCAACCATTGTAGCCGCATGGATAAGCGCGCTTACAGGCGTTGGCCCCTCCATTGCATCAGGAAGCCATATATGCAAAGGAAATTGAGCTGACTTGCCTACTGCTCCCATAAAAACCAATAAGCCTGCCAATGTCAACAGCCACATATTTGAAGAAAAAGCTCCGGATTTTATACTTTCTCCAATAGTTTCAATATTAAATGATCCTGTTGCGAAGAATAATATCATTATGCCAATAAACATTCCAATATCTCCTACTCTATTCGTAAGAAATGCTTTCTTACTTGCATTGGCTGCAGACTTCTTCTCAAACCAAAAACCTATAAGCAAGAATGAACTGAGACCTACCAGCTCCCAAAAAATATACATCATCATCAGGCTGTCAGATAGAACTATTCCATTCATTGAAAAAGTGAAAAGACCGAGGAATGCAAAATAACGAGAATATCTAGAATCACCTTTCATGTACTCTATTGAATAGAGGTGGACAAGAAAGGAAATCAGCGATACAACAACAAGCATAATTCCCGTTATTCCATCAATATAAATTCCAAGATCTATCTTAAAACTACCAGTCGAAAGCCATGAAATACTTTCAAAGTCTGGTGGTTTATTATGCAATTTAGAAAAGAGTATTGAAAGAGATGCTAAAAGAGTAGTAAAAATTAAAAAAAGTGATACGTATGGTGTTTTTTCTTTTAATTTTTTTCCAAAAAATATTTGATATAAAAAAGATATCAATGGAATAAATAATATGTAAAGAGCCTTAAGCATCATCCTTTTAATTTATTAGCTTCATCAATATTTACTGTGTCGTAGTTTTTAAATAAATTAATAATAATAGCAAGAGCTACAGCTGCCTCAGCAGCAGCAAGAACAATGACAAAGATACTAAACACTTGACCGTCGAGATTGTTTAATCCTGAGAATCTGTTAAATGCAATAAAATTTATATTAGCTGCATTTAGTACAAGCTCTACACCCATCAAAATAGCGACT
>NHIV01000015.1 GCA_002170735.1 bacterium TMED198
AACCTAAGAAAATCTGTTTCTATAAAGATAGAATAAATTATTTTGTTCTATCTTGCCAGCTTTTCAAAAAGGGGATTTATGTAAGATCAAGAAAGCCTGGTGACAGAATAAAGGTTTGTAATTCTATGTCAAAAACAGTTAAAAATATTTTTATTAATAATAAAATTCCAAATATAGAAAAAGACAAGTTTCCAATTATTACTGATAGACTTGATAATGTAATATGGGTTCCTGGCTTAGAGAGATCAAAGGAAGTTGCTTCTAACAATAAATCAGATAATATTGCCATTAAATATATAATATGAATCCAAAAAGCAGAATAATTTTTTCAAACCAAGACATTCAAAAGAGAATATCTTCTATTGCTGAAAATTTAAATGATTTCTACAAAAACCAAGAAGATATAGTTATTATTGGCGTTTTAAATGGCTGTTTTATGTTTATGTCTGACTTGTTAAAAAAAATAAATTTTAAATGTGAAATAGATTTTGTGAAAATCTCAACATATAAAAACAACTTTAAGCCTGTAAATGATCCCTCACTTAAGTATGACAACTTTATTGATTTGAAAAATAAAAATTTAATCATCATAGATGATATAGTAGATTCAGGCAAAACAATTAAATATCTCAAAAAATATTTCAATAGGTTTTCTCCAAACGAAATTAAAACATGCTGTTTAATAATAAAGGATGATAAATTTTCTGATATTGATTGGTTTGGGTTTAATTTTAGTGGTAATTTTATTTATGGCTATGGTATGGATTATATGTCACAATTTAGAAACTTAGATTCGATATATGAGGTAGAAGATACAAATGAAAAAAAATAATAAAAATAACAAGAAAAACTTAAACCCTATTAAATCAATTGGATCAAATATACTTCTTTGGATTCTAATTGTCTTAATTTCTGTAACTCTACTCGAGTACTTTTCTACAGATAATAAGCCGAAAAATATTTCCTACTCTGAATACAAAGATTTTCTTACTACAAATATGATTGAATCAGCTGTAATTGAAGGAAGAACTTTTATCGGTACACTTAAAGAAGAAGTCTTATCTTCAGATCTTGAGCCTAATCAAAGTTCTTATAAGATGTTTAAGTCTATACTTCCCGAAGTTTCAATTGATATGACTCAATCTTGGGATGAAAAAAATATTAAGTATGAGTTCAAGGATTCCACTCCATCAGCAATTGATTATATTTTTCAATTTTCACCCTGGATTTTGATATTAGCTTTTTGGCTTTTTATAATGAGACGAATGCAAGGTCCTGGGGCTCAAAGTGGTATTTTTGGCTTTTCTAAGAGCAAAGCTAAAATGTTTATGTCTGATAACCCTAAAATTACATTTAAAAATGTGGCTGGCTGTGATGAAGCTAAAGCCGAATTGAAGGAAATTGTAGATTTTTTAAAGAAACCTAATAAGTATAAAAAAATTGGAGCAAAAATTCCTAGAGGCGCACTTTTACTGGGCTCACCAGGAACAGGAAAAACACTACTAGCTAAAGCTGTTTCTGGTGAAGCTGGTGTTCCTTTTTTTAGTATTAGTGGCGCGGAATTTGTTGAGATGTTTGTTGGAGTAGGGGCAAGTAGAGTTAGAGATTTATTTGAGCAGGCTAAGAAAAACTCTCCAAGTATAATATTCATTGATGAAATTGATGCTGTAGGTAGACATAGAGGGGCTGGTCTTGGCGGCGGGCATGATGAGAGGGAGCAAACTCTTAATCAAATACTTGTTGAAATGGATGGGTTTAATTCTGAGAGCAATGTGATTATTTTGGCTGCTACCAATAGACCGGATGTATTAGATAAAGCCCTTCTTAGACCCGGTAGATTTGACAGGCAGATTGTTGTTGACGTTCCAACTCAAGAAGGTAGGGTGCAGATACTTAAAATTCATTCTAAAAATACTCCTCTATCTAAGGATGTAGATTTCAATGTAATTGCCAAGAGTACTCCTGGTATGGTTGGAGCTGATTTGGAAAATCTTATCAATGAAGCAGCTCTACTTGCAGCCAGAGATAATAAAAACAAGATTTCTATGAAATATCTAGAAGAAGCTAAAGATAAAGTACAGCTTGGTGTCGCTAGAAAAAGTATGGTTTTAAATGATGAGGATAAAAAAATAATTGCCTACCATGAAGCTGGGCATGCATTAGTAGCGTATTTTTCAAAATATGCTGATCCTGTCCATAAAATAACTATAGTTCCAAGAGGCATGGCGTTAGGTGTAACAGCTCAACTTCCTGAAAATGACAAGTTTAACTATTCAAAAAACTATCTTATTTCAAAGTTAAATGTTCTCATGGGGGGGAGGTGTGCAGAAAAAATTATTTTTTCTGATACAACAACTGGTGCAGGCAATGATATTTTGGTCGCAACTGATATAGCCAAAAAAATGGTTTGCGAATGGGGCATGAGCGATAAAATAGGTCCTTTAACATTTGGCAAAAAAAATGAAGAAGTTTTTCTAGGAAGAGAGATTTCTTATCCTAAAGAGTTTAGCAATGATATATCAAAAATTATTGATGAAGAAATTACTACTTTTGTAAAAAATGCAGAAAAATTTGCTTCAGATGTTCTTAAAAAAAATATTGATAAATTGCATGCTATAGCTAATTCTCTACTTGAGAATGAAACTATATCAGGAAATCAGATGAAAGATTTGATTCTAAATCCAAGTCCATCTATCATTGACAAATAAATCAATTCATCAGAATAGAGATATTAATAAATCTATTTCATTTAAGGAAAGTCCATTAATAATGGGTATTTTAAATATTACTCCAGATTCTTTCTATGATGGTGGTGTGTATAAAAGTTTAGATAAAGCCAAAATAAATAGTAAGTATAAATTTACTGATATTGTTGATATTGGGTGCGAATCGACACGACCTGGAAGTCTTAGAGTTGATAGTGAAATACAAATAAAAAGACTTAATATATTTCTTAATAAGTTTAAAGTATTTCTTGATTACCCTTTGTCAATTGACTCTACACAGCCTTCAGTCATCAAATATGCGCTTGAAAATGGATTTTCCATAGTTAATGATATTTCAGCTGGGACTGAAAGTGAAGAAAACTTTGATTTAGCAAAACATTTTAATTCATATTTGATTATTATGCATATGCAGAATTCACCTTATAATATGCAGGATTCACCCAGATATTCTAATATTGTAGATAATATTTTTTCTTTCTTTGAACAGCGTATAGAAAAATCTATTTCTTACGGCTTAAATACTAGTCAAATTATTTTAGATCCCGGCTTTGGGTTTGGTAAAACATTAGAGCATAATTTAGAATTATTAAATTCCTTTGATAAGTTTAAGTCGTTTGAATGTAAAATGATGGCCGGAGTTTCAAGAAAATCTTTTTTAGCTGTAAATAATAATAAGCCAGATGACAGGTTGCTTGAATCTCTTTTTGCTGCAAAAATATTAATTAATAAAGGGGTTGATATATTAAGAGTTCATGATGTTAATGAAACTCATAGATTGATAAATTTTCTTAAAAAGGTACAATAATATGGATTTTAAAGAATTAACTGCAGAATTTAAAAATCTTGAATTAAGATTTAATGAAATAATGGAGCATCTTTGACAAAGAGTCTATTAATTTAAAAATTTCAATTCTTGAAAAAGAAACCTTAAATGAGAGTTTCTGGGATGATAAGGACTTGGCCACTGATACTTTGAAAAAGGTGGATTATTACAAAAATGAAATTTTAGAAATTAATACTTTAATTAGTAGCTATGAAGATTCAGTATTATCTATGCAAATATTAAAAGATGATAGCTCTTATTTTAGAGAATGTACATCAAGCTTAAGAGATTTGTCTAGTTCTCTAAAAAAAATTGAGCTTAAAAAAATGTTGTCATTAGAAGCAGATCAAAATTCAGCTATAATAAGCATAAATCCTGGTGCTGGTGGTGTTGATTCTGAAGATTGGGCTTTAATCTTATTTAGAATGTATACCAGATTTTGTGAAAAAATGGATTATCAAGTGAAGATTGTGGATTACCAAAGAGGAGATGAAAATGGATTAAAAAGTGGTTGTTTGGAAGCAGTTGGTGTTAATGCTTACGGAATGCTCAAATCTGAAATTGGTGTTCACAGACTTGTTAGAATTTCACCATTCAATAGCAATGGTAAGAGGCATACGTCCTTTTCATCAGTTTTTGTTTATCCTATTGTTGAAAATAATATTCATATAGAAATTAATGATAATGATTTGAAGATTGACACTTATAGAGCAAGTGGCGCTGGAGGTCAGCATGTCAATAAAACAGATTCAGCAGTTAGAATTACTCATATTCCTTCAGGTATGATTGTCCAATGTCAAAATCAAAGGAGTCAGTTAAATAATAAGAAATCTGCATTGAAAATGTTAAAAGCTAAACTTTATTCAGATGAAATAGAAAAAAGAAATACAGAAAAAAACATACTAGAAAATTCTAAAATGAAAATTGGTTGGGGTAGTCAAATTAGATCTTATGTAATGCATCCATATAGCTTAGTAAAAGATCATAGAACAAAAGAAGAAACTTCAAACATCGAAGATGTTTTGAATGGTAATATTAATAAATTTATCGATTCTTATTTGTATAATTTAATTAAAGAGGTTTAAAAATGTCTGAGAAACAGCTGAATGATATAATTAGTTCAAGGTATGAAAAATTAAATAATATAGTTAAGGGAGGAAATGATCCATATCCTTATAAATTTGATAGAACAGGATTAATTGATGAAATAATCAGTTTAAATATTGGTGCAAAAGTTTCCTGCGCAGGCAGAATAATGTCTATGAGAAAAATGGGAAAAGCTGCATTTATTCATTTACAAGATTTAACTGGTAAAATTCAAGTATATCTTAAAGATAATCTACTTAAACCGAATCAATATGATTCAATAGCTAGAAATTTAGATCTTGGAGACATAGTTGGTGTAAATGGAGAAATTTTCGAGACAAAGACAAAAGAATTATCTATAAAAGCTAGTTCTTTAACTTTTTTAGCAAAAAATATCAGGCCTCTACCTAATTCAAAAGAAAAGGATGGAGAAAAATTTGATTTATTTTCAAACAAAGAATTAAGGTACAGAAATAGGCATCTTGATTTAATAACTAACAAAGAAAGTATGTCTATCTTTATAAGTAGAAGCAAAATGATAAAACTAATTAGAAATTTCTTAGATAATTTGAACTATTTAGAAGTGGAAACACCAATTCTACAGCCTGTTTACGGCGGTGCTTTAGCTCGCCCGTTTGAAACATATCACAATACGTTGGATCGAAAGCTTTATTTAAGAATAGCTACTGAGTTATATTTAAAAAGATTGATAATTGGAGGAATGGATAAAGTTTATGAGATAGGGAAAGACTTTAGAAATGAGGGAGTAGATAGAAGTCATAATCCAGAATTTACTATGCTAGAATTTTATCAATCATATTCAGATGTAGAGGAAATGTCTATTATAACAGAGAATTTAATTAAATTTTTAGTTGAAAAACTATCACTGACAAAATGCGCTATTGATTGCAGCAAGCCATTTAATAGAATTAAATATATTGAAGAAATTGAGAGAATAACTAGAATTAAATTTGATGAGAATAATCATGATAAATTTATGCAGTATTCAAAGAATAACTCTATTGATGTAGACCCTGATGTTTCTTTTTTCAAACTTATTGATAAGATTTTTTCTGATAAAATTGAAAAAAATCTAATAGCTCCAACATTTGTTTTTGATTACCCTTTGGGAATTTCGCCCTTAGCTAAAGTGAAAAAAAATTCTAATGGGAAATTGGTTGAGAGATTTGAATTATTTGTAAATGGATATGAATTGGCAAATAGTTTTAGTGAGTTAAATGATCCGGCAGATCAAAGAGAACGATTTTTATCTCAAAAAAGTTTAGATGATATAGAATCTAACCATTTAAAGGATGATGAATTCATAAAGTGTCTCGAGGCTGGAATGCCTCCAACTGGAGGTGTCGGAATTGGAATTGATAGACTGTCTATGCTCTTATTTAATATTGATTCAATAAAGGATGTTATTTTATTTCCAATTTTAAGAGATTGATGTTTCCAATAATAAAGTTTATAGGTTTAAAATCAAGAACGAAAAAATCAAACTTTACTTTTCAAGTTGCCCTTTTATCAATTGTGATTGGATTATTTTCATTGAATTCTTTGGATATGTTCTCTAATGGATTCAAAGGTATAGTTACTAATAAACTTTCTTATCTTGATGGGCACATCAAAATAACTAAAATCGGAAACCATATTAGCTACAAAGAGTATTTAGACATATCTAAAAAACTTGATATGTCATATCAGGTTTTTCCATTTATCAAAAAAAAAATTATTTTAAGAGATAATAAAAAAATTATAGATATGATTTTGATATCACTTCCTTTGGAATATTTTAATATTTCTGAATTCGTTTTATTCGAAATTTCTGACTCAATTACTCCCAATTCCCTAATTTTAAGCCAATCATTACTTGATAAGTTTAATTATACCATTAATGATAATTGTAATGTTTATGAAATTGAAACAGAAATTTTTTCGGACTTAAAACCTTCTAGTATTCAAGTTTCAGGATCTTTTAAAAGTGATTTTAAGGAGTATGATAATAAAGTAGCCTATACTGTAATTGAAGATTTTGAAAATAAAAATTTTTCCGGACTAATAGTTAACACTCAAAATCCAAAAATGTCCAATAATGATGTAAAAATTATTTCAAATTTATTGATGAAAAAAAATTTCAGGTTTACCACTTGGGAAATGATGCACTCATCATTTATTGATTGGTTAGAGTTATTCCACATACCTATAAAAATTATTTTATTTTTGATAACTATGGTATCCTCTTTTAGTATAACTAGTTCATTATATTTATTTATTGATGAAAAAAAATACCATATTTCACTTTTAAAATCCATTGGATATTCAGATCTTAAAGTAAAATTAATTTTTTTAAAAATTGTATTTATTTTATCATTAACTGGAATGATAATTGCCAACGTATTAACATTAATTTTATATTTTGTTCAATCTAATTTTGGCTTTATAAGTCTTCCAGCTGATGTGTATTTTATGAGTATACTGCCTGTTGAGCTTTCATTTAATGATTTTATTCAGAATAATATAATGATCTTTTTAATGCTTTTTACTTTTTCTATATACCCAATTTTTAAGACCAAGGATATTGTTTCAACAAGCTTGCGTAAATATGAATTTATTTAGATTTATATACAAATTTATTTTGATAGATGTTAATACTAAAAAGTTTTCTTTTGTAAATCTTTTTCCATTTTTTTCACAAGTTTTAGGAGTCATAACAATATTACTTACTTTGACAATAATGAATGGCTTAGAAGATTCAATTTTTAAAAGACTTAAAATTTTCAATCTTTTCTATGAAGTATTTCCGGAGAATAACAATGTAGTATCAACTTTAAATAAATTAAATATCGATTATATATTAACTAGTAAATCTAATCTTATTGCTTCAAAGTCTAGCAAGTATACTCCAATTCAATTTAATGGAATAAAAAATTTCCATGATTTTTACATAAATCATATTAGTGATTTCCTTGTTGATACACTTGAAAATTCAAATAATCAAAGTATCTATATAGGTGAAAAGCTGTCAATAACACTGAATATTATGACTGGAGATGATTTGGAGATAATTAATCCGAATAAATTGAATTTTTTTACATCAACTCCAAAAACTATGAGATTCAAGGTTGGAGGTATTTTTAGAACTCAAATATTAGATATTGATGATAACTACGTTTTTGCAGACTATGAAATCTATAAATTAATATCAAATGATTATAAACATTCAATACACACTATACAGAATATTGATAATCACCCAATAATTGGAGATAATTTAACTGTTGAAAGTTGGAAATTGAAGCATTCTAACTTTATAAAAGCGTATAATAATGAAAAAATACTTTACTCTTCATTTGGGTTTATTGTAATAATTATTTCATCAATAACTTTAAGTGGAATTATTGCTATTTCAATAAGGAAAAGATTGGTTCATATCTCTGTACTTAGAGCTCTTGGGTATGATAAATTTTTTTTTATTAAAATTTATTCATATTTTGTTTCACTATTCTCAATAGCATCATTTATTACAAGCCTAGCAATTAGCCTTTTTATATATTGGCTTGATATCAAATTTGGGCTTTTAGAAATTCTGTTTCCACCATATCTATACTTTCCATTTGAAATGGCTTTTAGCATTAATACATTTATATCTATTTTCTTTTTAGTTTTCTTTATAACTTTATTTTCCACTTTATTCTCCATAATCAGTATATACAAAATCAATATCGCAGAAAACATAAAGAAAATTTGATGATTAAACTAGATGGCATAACAAAAATATACAAGACGCAGCACACTTTGAATAAAGTTTTAAATTCAGTTTCTTTTGAAATTGAAGATGGAGAATTATTAGTTCTTTCAGGAGCAAGTGGATCTGGAAAATCAACTTTACTTAATATTATAGGTTTGCTAGATAGGAATTTTAATGGCAAAATTTCTTATAATGATGAATTGTATAGCAATATTAGAAACGCTTCAAATTTCAGAAATCAAAATATTGGTTTTATTTTTCAATCGCATTGCTTAATTCCCGAATTCTCAGTTAAAGAAAATATACTTCTTCCTGTAATTGATAAATCTAAATATAAGGAAAAAACATATTATTGTAATAAACTGTTGAAGTACTTCAATTTAATGCAATATGAAAATTCTCTTCCAAGTATCCTTTCTTTAGGTGAGTGCCAGCGTATAGCAATTATAAGATCTCTTATAAATAACCCTCAAATTGTACTTGCTGATGAACCTTCGGGAAATTTAGATAAAAACAATACAGAGATTCTTTTGGAAAAGATAGATCATTTAAGAAAAGATTTTAATACAACTTTTTTAATTGCAACGCATGATGAAAATGTTTTAAAACATGCTACAAGAACTTTATATTTAGAGAATGGAAATATTAAATAATTAATTAAATGAAAGAAAATTATTCAACAGGTATTCAAAGGGTTTTAAAATTCTCTAAAGAAGAGGCCATAAGGCTTGGGCATAGCTATGTCGGAAGTGAGCATATATTATTAGGTATTACCAAAGACTCCAAAGGTCGAGCTTGCAAGATTTTGACTGATATGAATTGCGATCTTCAAGAAATTAAAAAAAGTATTGAGTCTATAGTTAAACCTAACTCTGGAACTGTTACACTAGGCCATCTTCCACTTACAAGACGAGCTGAGAGAATTCTTAGGAATACATTTAAACAGGCAAGTCTACATAAGTCTTTAAAAGCGCGTCAAATCCATCTTCTACTTTCACTTTCCAGTGAAAGTGAAGGAATTTCAGCTGAAATTTTAAAGTCTAACAATATATCTTTAGTATCAATAAAAAATTATTTGAATGAAAATATTCAAGATGATAAGAATGTTTTACCAAATACAGATAAAACTAAAACATCTAGTACTCCAACTTTGGATTTATATACTAGGAATATTACTAACCTGGCAAACTCTGGCGAAATCGATCCTATTATTGGCCGAGATGATGAAATATCAAGAATTGCCCAAATACTTTCTAGAAGAAAGAAAAATAATCCTGTTTTAATTGGAGAGCCTGGAGTTGGCAAGACAGCTGTTGTTGAAGGATTGGCTCTTAGAATTAATAGTCGTTCAGTACCAAGGATATTGTGGAATAAAAAAATATTAGCTTTAGATCTTGCAAGTCTAATTGGAGGAACAAAATACAGAGGTCAATTTGAAGAAAGAATGAAAAATTTACTTCAAGAACTAGAGAATAATGATCAGTTAATAATTTTCATTGATGAACTGCATACTATTGTAGGTGCTGGAGGTGCTACCGGCTCTTTAGATGCAGCAAATATTTTCAAACCTGCTTTGGCTCGAGGAGATATCCATGTTATTGGTGCAACTACTTTAAATGAATACAGAAAATTTGTTGAGGTTGATGGAGCGTTAGAACGAAGATTCCAAAAAGTTTCTATTTATCCTCCATCTAAAGAGGAAACAAAGAAAATATTATTTGGTATTAAAGATAAATATGAAAAACATCACAAGGTAATCTATTCTAATGAATCTATAGAAGCATGTGTTGAATATAGTGATAAGTATATTACAGACAAATATTTGCCAGATAAGGCAATTGACGTAATGGATGAGGTTGGATCTGCTATTCATTTAAACTCAATTGATATGCCCTTGCATATTGTAAAAATTGAGGATAAAATTAAAAGCTTAAACAAAAAAAAGAATGTTTCTATATCAATGCAAAAATTTGAAAATGCTGCTATTTTAAGAGATAAAGAAAAAAAATTAGTTGCTCAATTAAAAAAAGAGCAGGATGATTGGATGTACAATGATAAACGCAAACATCCAATTATCTCTTCTGACAATGTTGCAGATATAGTTTCAATGATTACTGGTATTCCAATTTCAAGATTAGCTGAATCTGAAAGTCAAAGATTGTTAAACATTGACAACGAACTTAAGCGGCATATAATTGGCCAAGATCATGCAATAGGGCTAATAAAAAAAGCAATACTACGTTCCCGTGCAGGTTTTAAAAATACCAGTAAGCCTATTGGTAGTTTCCTCTTTTTAGGTCCTACTGGGGTAGGGAAGACAGAACTTGCAAAAGTTCTATCAAATTATTTATTTACAAATGATGAGTCGTTTATTAAAATTGACATGTCTGAATATATGGAAAGATTTAACGTTGCAAGGTTGATAGGTTCTCCTCCAGGGTATGTAGGCTATGACGAGGGAGGACAGCTTACTGAGCAAGTAAGAAGGAATCCATATTCTGTGGTGCTATTTGATGAAATTGAAAAGGCTCATAGGGATGTATATAATTTGCTTCTTCAAGTGCTTGATGAAGGCACTCTTACTGATAGCTTCGGAAGGAAAATAGATTTTAAAAACACAATAATAATAATGACATCGAACCTGGGAAGTCATGTTATGAATTCTACTAATTTCGGTTTTAATTCTAAAGATGAAAAGCAAACTTCAAAGAAGACTGACATAATGTCTGAAGTTTCAAGATTTTTTAGGCCTGAATTTTTGAATAGAATTGATAATATTATTACATTTAATCCACTATCTCAAGATAATTTATTCTCAATAATTAACATCCAACTTGAAGAACTTAAAAATATACTTAAAGAAAAAAATTGTTCTATAAATCTCACACCCACAGCAAAAAAATATCTCCTTAGCGATGGTTCTCATCGTAAATGGGGTGCTAGATATTTAACTAGATTAATTCAAAGTGAAATTGTCGATAAAATTTCTTTATTGTTCTTAGAAGGTAAATTAGATCAAAATCATGCTATTACTGTTAAGTCTGATAAAGATAAATTAATATTTACAAAAAAAAAGAAAAAATCAATTAAAAAAACTACAAAAACTGACATTTAGTCCTACATCTTCGAATGGCATAATTATTGAATTATTTATACATAAATACTTTAACAAAAAATTGGAGTTATAATGTCAAAAATAATTGGGATAGACCTTGGTACAACAAATTCTTGTGTTGCTGTTATGGAGGCAGGTGCTCCTACAGTAATCACTAATAGCGAAGGAGCTCGAACAACACCATCTGTTGTAGCTTTCACTGAAAATGATAAGACGTTAGTTGGTCAGTTAGCCAAAAATCAATCCGTTACAAATCCATTAAATACAATTTATTCTGCGAAGAGATTTATCGGTAGAACATACAAAGAAGTTTCCAATGAAATTAAAACTATCCCTTATAAAATTGTCGAAGGCAAAAATAAAGATGTATGTTTTGATATAAATGGTAAAGATTATGCGCCTCCACAAATAAGCGCTATGGTTTTACAGAAACTTAAGCAAACTGCAGAAGACTATCTTGGCAGCAAGGTATCAGATGCAGTCGTTACAGTTCCAGCTTATTTTAATGATTCTCAGAGGCAGGCGACTAAAGATGCTGCGCAAATAGCTGGTCTAAATGTAAAGAGAATTATTAATGAGCCAACTGCTGCTGCTTTAGCTTATGGCCTTGATAGTAAAAAAGATGAAAAAGTAGCAGTTTTTGATTTTGGTGGCGGAACATTTGATATTTCTATTTTAGAAATTGGCGATGGGGTTTTTGAAGTTAAATCGACAAATGGCGACACCCATTTAGGAGGAGATGATTTTGATTTTGCTATTACAGACTTTCTAATTAAAGAATTTAAAAAAGATTCTGGTATAGATTTATCTGAAGACCCTGGTGCACTTCAACGGCTAAAGGAAGCTTCTGAAAAGGCAAAGTGTGAATTATCTAATTCCAAGCAAACAGAAATAAATCTTCCTTATATAACTGCTGATTCTAGTGGACCTAAGCATTTAAATGTATCAATTAACAGAGCTAAATTTGAAGATCTAACAGAATCTTTAATCAGTAGAGTTAAAGAGCCATGTATTAGAGCACTTAAAGATGCCGATATTAGTTTAGATGAAATAAATGAAGTTATCTTAGTTGGCGGATCTACTAGAATACCTAAAATCCAAGAAATTGTTAAAGAAATTTTTGGAAAATCGCCTAATAAAAGTGTCAATCCTGATGAAGTAGTTGCTGTTGGCGCTGCAATTCAAGGAGGTGTTCTTGCTGGTGATGTTGAAGATGTTCTTTTACTTGATGTTACTCCGCTTTCTTTGGGCATAGAAACACTTGGCGGTGTTTTTACAAAGCTTATAGAATCAAACACAACAATTCCAGCTAATAAAAGCCAAATATTTTCTACAGCTGCTGACAATCAGCCATCTGTTGATATACATGTTTTTCAAGGTGAGCGTGAAATTGCTCAACATAATAAACGTTTAGGAAATTTTCATTTAGATGAAATCCCACCAGCACCAAGAGGAACTCCTCAGATTGAAGTCACTTTTGATATTGATGCAAATGGCATACTGAATGTCAGCGCAAAAGATAAAGCTACAGGAAAAGAACAGTCTATAAGAATAGAAGCTTCTAGTGGCTTAACTGATGATGATATTCAAAAGATGAAGGATGAGGCTAAAAAGTTTGAAAAAGAAGA
>NHIV01000016.1 GCA_002170735.1 bacterium TMED198
CAATTCATTTAATCTTCCAACCTCTGGTGATGTTACAATGGATGGTATCATAGATATATTGGATGCTATAAGGTTAATAGCCATTATTATGGAAAACTGGGTTCCTAACGAAGCAGAGTTTTTTCTGGCTGATATAAACAACGATGGTTTGATTGATATTCTTGATGCAATTGAGATCGTGAATATTATTATTAGTTGAAATTTTTATCTATTTCCTAAAACTATACTTGTGCAGAGAACTAAGGGCCTATTTTCCTTTTTTGGTTATTATATCTCACAACTTTGGTCAGTAGTGACCAAAATCGTTGACCAAGTATGATTTTCAAACCAAGCGAGGAATCGTACTAAAACAAAAAAACCCTCTCGACAAAATACCAAGAGGGTTTATAAGAAAACTAGAAAGTTCTCTAGCGGGATGGACGGGGATCGAACCCGCAACTTCCGGCGTGACAGGCCGGTGCTCTAACCAGTTGAACTACCACCCCAAATTATTCTTTAAAGTTATAAAGAATTGAAAATGGAATTATGAAACAATAACCAAATACCAATATCAAAGGTGAAAGTGATATTGATAAAAAGCTGTATGTTTCTCCTAAATACATTAAAAAATATCCTACTATAATAGTTAGGACTCCTATAGCAAAAGTAATATAGTTTTTTAACGTAAACGACCAGGTATCAAAAAGCTTGCCTTTATCTTTATAATCTTTATTCATAAAGCATACTAAGTTAAGATGTACAAATTTATTAAAACAATAGTTAATAACAATATTTTATAACTAATTTTTTGTTTCAATTTATTTATATATGAAAGAAATAGAGCAAATAAACTATACCCAGATAATTTACTTTGTAGTAATAGTTTTCTTCTTGTTTTTAGTAACATATACAGCAACGTTAATTTATCCAATCAGCTGTTCTGATGATGAAACTTTATTGAGAATAAAGGAAGGCTCTACAGGGTCAATGCTTGCAAATAATTTGCATGATCTAGGCTGTATTGATTCACCATCAATTCTTAAAATATCTCTTAAGCTAGGTCGTAAATCTACATCTATAAAAACTGGTCGCTACTCTATGAAAGGTATTTCTACAGTCGGTGAGTTGATAGGCATGGTTACAAACACCTCAAAAAACAGGGTGAGAGTTACATTTATTGAAGGTTGGGAGATTGATAAGTATGCTAGTGTTCTTGAGAAAAAAATGGGAATTGATAAGGAAAGATTTTTATATCTTTGTAGAGATCACAATTTTATAAATTCACTTGGTTTGAATGCACCAACATTGAATTCTTTAGAGGGCTTTCTATATCCAGATACCTATATATTTTTAGATTCATATATTGAAGAAGATATAATAAGAGTAATGGTTAATCAGTTTAAATATATTTATGACAACTTTATTTATAAGAGGGATGTACCTAATGGATTAAATATGTATGAATCAGTTGTTATGGCTTCAATTATTCAAGGAGAAGCGTATATATCTGATGAAATGCCAAAAATTTCCTCAGTCTATCATAACAGGCTTAAGAAGAATATGCTGCTTCAGGCTGACCCAACAATTCAATATATTATACCAGGGCCAAATATTAGGCTCTACAATAAGCACTTAAGAATCAAAAGCAAATACAATACCTATAAATATAAAGGCCTTCCTCCAGGGCCTATAAACAATCCGGGATTCTCAGCTTTGGCTGCATCTGTAAACCCAATCAGTACAACCTTTCTTTACTTTGTAGCAGATGGCACAGGACGGCATGTGTTCACTAGAACAAATAGGGATCATGTCAGGGAAAAGGAAAGAATTAAAAGACAAAGAAGGCGTAAATGATTTTTGAGGATTTAAACCAAGCTCAAAAAGAAGCAGTAGAAAAGGTAGGCGGTCCTATCCTAGTTTTTGCTGGTGCTGGCAGTGGGAAAACTAGGGTCCTAACTCATAAAATTGGTTATTTAATCAATGAAATAGGAATACCCCCTCAAAATATACTGGCAGTTACATTTACCAATAAAGCTGCATCAGAGATGAAATCAAGAGTTCAGTCACTTGTATCTTCAGATGCAAGCAAGGTTAATGTTGGAACCTTTCACTCAGTATGCGCAGGTATACTTAGAAGGCAAATTCATAAAATTGGTTATACCAATGACTTTACTATCTACGACCAGAATGACTCAAAATCTCTACTTAAAGAAGTTGTAAAAACTTTAAACTTTGATCTAAAAACTTTTGATCCACGCACATGCCAAATAAAAATTAGTCAGTATAAAAATAAACTCCAGTCTCCAGAAAATGTAGCATCTTTAGCTACGGACATATTTGAAGAGAGAATATCTCTAGTCTACGAGGAGTATCAGAAAAAACTGAAGGCTTTTAATTCTGTTGATTTTGATGATCTTCTATTGCTCCCCCTTCAAATTTTCAAGGATTCAATTAATACACTTGAGTTCTATCAAAGCCAGTTTCAATACATACTTGTTGATGAGTACCAAGATACCAATATGCCACAGTTTGAGTTTATATACAGTTTAAGTAAAGTTCATAAGGAGATTTGTGTTGTAGGGGACGATGACCAATCAATATACGGCTGGAGAGGGGCAGATATAAATAATATATTGAACTTTAAAGAGGCTTATGGCAATGCGACTACTATAAAGCTCGAGCAGAATTATAGATCCACTAAGGTAATTTTGGAGGCGGCGTGGTCCGTTGTTTCCAGGAATGTTCATAGAGCTGATAAAAAACTTTGGACAAACAATAAATCAGGTGAAAAAATAAATGTCAATGCCTGTGATGATGAAAAGCACGAGGCAAGAAAAATACTATCAATAATTCAGGATAGGACCAAAGAAGGTATGAAGCTTAATGACTTTGTTGTCCTATACAGAACCAACCAGCAAAGCAGAGCAATTGAAGATGTTTTAAGAAGAAGCTCAATACCATATCAGATTGTAGGTGGAATTAAATTTTATGATAGAAAAGAAATTAAAGATATGCTTGCCTACCTTAGGCTTGCTGTAAACCCAAAGGATGAAGTTAGCTTTCAAAGAGTAGTAAATTTTCCTCATAGAGGAGTTGGAAAGACAACCGTAGAAAAAATAATAAGCTTTGCAGGAGATAAAGGTATTCATGCCCTTGATGCTTTAAGCAAGATATCTGATATAAATATTGGAAAGAAGCAAAAGCAATCATTGAATTATTTTTTTGAATTAATTAATAAAATTACTTTGATGGCAAAAGATTCCTCCCCTATTGAGATAGTTACTCAGCTAATTACAAGCTTAAAATTGAAGGAGTATTATCTTGATCAAGACACCTCCGAATCTACTGATAGATGGCTAAATATTGAGGAATTAATTTCTAGCATTCAAGACTATACTGATATGAACAAGGGATCAAGTCTTAGCATGTTCCTAGAAGAAGTTTCTCTATTAACTGATATTGATAGATGGAACGATCAGAATGATTGCATCTCTCTTATGACTGTACATAGTGCTAAAGGGCTTGAATTTCCAATTGTTTTTGTATGCGGAATGGAAGAAATGCTATTTCCTCATGCATCTTATCTAGAGTCGGATTCTGAGATGGATGAAGAGAGAAGGTTGTTCTATGTTGCACTTACAAGATCAATGCAAAGAGTTTATCTGTTGTACGCGATGAGAAGGCTTAAGTTTGGATCTGGATACATTCCAACTTCACCATCGAGGTTTTTAAATGAGATACCTTTGGAATTTTTAGATTACAACAAGCCAAATGTCACTTCTTTTAAAAAGAAATCATTTTTTTCAGCCTCAAAATCACTATCTAAAAATGTTGATTTCACACCTAATACAAAAGTTGAGCATGGTGTATTTGGGCAAGGAATAGTTTTATCAGTTGAAGGTGTTGGAGAAGAGCAAAAGTTAACAGTAAGATTCAGGGGGAGGCAAATAAAAAAATTGATAAAAAAATATGCAAATCTTAAAAAAGTATAATATTTATTAAATTAAGTATATGGACAACCAAAAGGTTTTAGATAAGTTCAAGCGAATACTGAAAAGCGAGAATTTGAAGGTTACACCTCAAAGGCTTTCAATTTTGAAGGAAGCTGTTATGCCAAAAGGCCATAGAGATATTGAGCAAATAATGCATGATTTGATAGATTCAGGTATCAAAGTATCTAGAGCTACTCTCTATAGAACTCTTGACATTTTACATACAAATGGATTTATAAGAAAGATGAATATTGGCGATGGTGCTGATAGGTATGAGACCAAGATTGACTCTCCCCATCATGATCATATGATTTGCATTGAAACAGGCAAGATTATTGAATTTACTAGCGATAAAATTGAATCGATTCAAGAAAAGATTGCAAAAGATAATGGCTACAAAATAGTAAAGCATATTCATCAACTTTTTGTCAAACCCATAAATAAGTAGTTATATTGATTGATGTTTTTCAAATATCAGACTTAAAAATTGGGTCAACTGCTAAAATCTTTGCTGTTTGTCAAGATAAATCATTAAGAAAAACGAAGAATGGTGATCTTTATATTGATATATTTTTAAGAGATAGATCTGCATCAGTTTTCTCAAAGCTTTGGTCTAACGTGGATTATTTTGAAAATAAATTTGATGCTGGTGACATCGTTTTTGTAAAAGGAAAAATAGACCTATACAGAAAACAAAAACAGTTTAATATCTCAAGTATTGGTAGAGCAGATGAGAGTAGGTATCAAAAATATGGATTTTCTCATAATTCAATTCATCAATATATTAATGAAGACTTAAATATAATTTGGAATGAAACCACAAATTTTATTAAAGAGTTGAAACCAAGCTATAGGCCTGTAGTTAAAAAGTTTATTTCTAATTATAAGGCATCTTTAATTGAAGCTTCAAATGTAGGTGACTTGAAATTTCAGTTGAAAGGGAGTCTTGTAAAGAACTTGTCTCAATGTTTAAAGTTAGCGCGTCAACTTTGCAAAGCATATCCATCAGCAAATAAAAATATCATTATTATTTCCTTTTTTCTAAAATATGTTGCTGTTTCAGAAATTTTCAGACAAAAATCAAATAATAATTTTCCTTTATTGATTACCAAGCTTTCACGAAGTTATTTGAAATCCTTTAAAATTAATGATGTATTAAGTCAAGCTGATAAAAATAAAATTAATAATATTTTTTCTTCAGGCACCTCAAATCTGATCAATCAAAACGAATATGTATCAATTGAGTCATTAGTTGTTAATGACTTAGAGGCGCAAATTAGAACGATGTCTATTATGGACCAAGTTATTTCAGGTGATGAGTCTAGTGGGAATTGGACTGATAAATTCAATCCATTAAGAAGAAGGGTTTTTAAGGGATGATTATTATTTAAATAAATTATATATTATTAATATGACAACTAAAAATTTATTGCCACTTCAACTGTTAGTTATAATTGTTGCAGCCTGCACAAGGCTTGCTCCTCATCCTGTGAATTTTACTCCTGTACTAGCTATAGGTCTATTTAGTGGCTTCTATTTTAAAAGTAGATTATTTTCTTTGGCTGTACCATTATCAGTAATGATAGTCTCAGATTTTTTTATAGGTTATTACCTTATTAGTTTCTGGGTTTATACTGCTATAGCTGGCATAGCATTTATAGCATGGAGTATAAATAAATATACTGGAAAAAAGTATCTAATTCTATCTTCCTTCTTTTCTTCAGTATTCTTTTTTATAGTAAGTAATTTTGGTGTTTGGACATTAGGTGGTTATGGATACTCTTTAGAAGGACTTATTTCTTGCTATATTTTAGCTATTCCGTTTTTTTTCAATACTTTAGCTAGTACCTTTATATACACGTTGATATTTTTTGGATCATATGAGTTAATTGCTAGAACTTATATGAGCTCCATTACCTCTGATTCAGTAATTGACCACTGATCTTTATATTGAAGCATAAGATAGCCACTTCAACTATAGTTGTTTTATTGTTATCATTTTTATATTCTAATAGTTTAGATCATCTGTTTTTAATTGAAAAAGATGTAATCAACTCGAAGAGTCATTTTTTAAATATAAACAAGCCGTACCTTTCAGGGGTTTATTCATTAGGCGCTATTGATGTTGATGGATCATATAACAATCAGAGGCTATATTCTTTATATATAAATTCTTTTTCTCCGCAGTCTATTGACTCAACAACATATACATGGTTTAATTACAATACGGGCTCTTTCGATTACATGCATACAGAGGTTGGAGCTATATTTAGTGATTTGAATAGCTACAATCATACGTTTGCAGGAAAAGGAACATCATTTAGAGGCGCATACTCTGAACATCCAAATGAAACGCTTATTGAGAGCTATTATTATAACATAGGTAAAAAAGATAGCGTTTCTTCTTTTAACTTTTCTTATATGTATAATCAAGAAAATCTTTTAGACTATAGCTTCTATGGTGATCCCTCTTGTTTTCAAGATCTTCAAAATTGTTTAATTGAATCATCTCCCTATGAGTCGGCTTCTTATTACCTCGGAGCTGAATACCTTAAAAAAGGAAGATTCTTTGATTTTATATTGAACTATCAGTTTAAGACAGGTAGTTATAATTATTTTGAAAATAAAAATAAAATAAAGCAATACAACTATGACATCAAATTTATTAAAAATATTTTCAATAAAGATATATTTGTCAACATCAATGAAAATATTTACAACAACTCTATGTTCAAGTTAAGTAATATGATTAAATTGGCAAAATTGGGGTATGAAGACAATGAATCAAAGATATATTCAAAAGTCAATATAGTTATATTAAAGGGCATAAAGAATCAGTATTACTCAGATTTAGAATACTTAATGAGGTTCCCCCTGGCATGGTCTTCACTAATCTCAATTCAGAGAAGTTTTGATACTCAGAATTTATTTAACAATGCACTTTGGCTCAACAATAGCTTGAAACTTAGTCTGTCTCCACAATTTGAAAATTTTGGGAAAGTAGAGTTGTCAGGATCAATATTTTCAGCAAAGAGTAGATATCATATAAATTTTAACAACATTAATTTTGAAAGTTCTTTATATAAAGGTTCAATGCTTTCCTTTCAATATAAAACAAACTTTATCACCTTTAGCTTAAACTCATCCTATTATGATATAAAGCATGAAATTCCTAACTACCAAATTGCAAATCAAGAGTCTTCTTTTAATATTAAAAACTTCAATAGTATTAAAGTTGAGTATGCCCCTCAATTTAAAGATTGGAAAATAAATCCTTTTTCAAAAATTTATTACAGATCGTTGGACTACGGTGAAGGTAATAGCAGAGAGTACTTAGATTACAGCTTGCTAGATATATCTTTCGGTTTTAGGACATCTGGTTTTTTATTTGAGTATGTAATGCATAATTTAAATCCTAGCAGTAAATATGTGTCTGATTTGTTTGGGCATGATGAGTTTATTGGATCTGATTATAATGTGAGCCCTTCAGTTACATTTCCTTTGTATCAATTGAACTATTTTCAGATCGTTTGGTATTTCTTAGATTA
>NHIV01000017.1 GCA_002170735.1 bacterium TMED198
ATAAATTGTGTTGGATCTATTTTGTTGAAGCCTTCACATCTTGTTAGTGAGGATGAAATTCTTAACACTTTTAAGTTGAATACTTTTAATTCTATCGCAACTATTAAATATGGCTATAAGTACATGCGCAAATTAGGTGGAAGTATTGTTCTTTTTTCTAGTTCTGCAGCATCAATTGGTCTTAGAAATCATGATATTATTAGTTCTTCAAAAGGAGCAATTGATTCTTTAGTTAAATCTGCAGCAATGACTTACTCCTCTAATAATATTAGAATTAATGCTGTTGCACCAGGCTTGGTTGATACAAATCTATCAAAAACAATTACAGAAAATCCACTATCGTTAAAATACTCAATTGGAATGCATCCACTTGGAAGAATTGGAAAGCCATCAAATGTAGCAGGCTGTGTAAAGTGGTTAATAGATCCAAGTAGTGATTGGGTTACGGGCCAGGTCATTGCTGTTGATGGTGGCCTAGGAAACTTGAAGTAATTTAATTGCTATGAATTTAATCGGGTATGCATGTGTAAATATTAATCTCTACAGACCAAAGTTGTTTAACAGCAGCTCTGTACCAGTTTTTACACACAGAAGTTGTGTAAAAAAGACTTTTCAAACAAAGGGTATTGATTATGTTTCTGATCTAGCTTTGAAAAATTGTTTAGATCTGAAAAAAATAATCTTATGGAATAAACAACATGGTTTTAAATTTTTTAGAATTTCATCTGATATGTTTCCTTGGAATAGTTTTTACAACCTGAAAGATCTGAAAGATTATTCTACAATTGTTAATATTCTTAATGAAATAGGTGGAATTGTTAGTAAAAATAGTATGAGAATAACTGCCCATCCTGGGCCCTTCAATATTCTATCATCAACAAAGGAGAGTGTTATTGAAAATACATTGAAAGATTTATCATGCCATGGAGAGGTTTTTGATTTGCTGGGACTTAGTAGTACTTGCTATAATAAGATTAATATACATGTTGGAGCAACATATGGTAATAAGCAAGAATCATTGAAAACATTTTGTGAGAATTATAAAAAACTTCCTTCAAATGTAAGAAAGAGGTTAACTGTTGAGAATGATGACAGAAACTCTATGTATTCCACTTTAGATCTGTATAACGGTGTATATAAAGAGATAGGAGTTCCAATCGTTTTTGATTTCCATCATCATAAGTTTTGCAATGGAGGATTGACTGAAAAAGAAGCTTTGGAGCTAGCACTCAAAACATGGCCAGAAGATGTCATTCCAGTTGTTCATTATTCTGAATCTTGTTCTATTGAAAAAAACGATTTTAGTATAAAACCGCATGCTCATTCAGATTATGTATATGAAAGAATTGAAGACTATGGCCATGTTTTTGATGTAATGATTGAAGCTAAACAAAAAGAATTGTCAGTTATTAAATATAATGAGCTTCACAGGTGATGAATTTCAATCAAAAGGTTTTAATTAGAAATTTAGATTACTTTGAAGCTGCATTCTCATTTTTAAATATAAATTTTGTTAAGTATCTAATTAGTTGGCAGCCTGTTAAGCTGATTATGTGGGATGGAATTACAACCAATGATAGAGCTCATTTTAAGTTTTGGTTTTTTAAGTGGCATGATTTTAAAGTAAAGCATAAATTCAGAACTTTTAGTAATAAAGAAATGATTTTTGAAGATTTAGGCACTCATCTTCCTTTTGGTTTGAAAGAGTGGAGGCATGAGCATGTAATTACAAAAGAAAATAATTGTGTTAGTATTACAGATAAAATTAATTTTAAGCATGAAAACCTTTTATTGGAGATTATTTTATACCCAATACTAACTCTTCCAATTATTACTAGAAGAATTTCATATAATAGATATTTCAGCTTGAGTAAAACTTAGTTTTATTTTATAATGTTAGTAGACTTTTTTTAAAAATTAAATTTGATTATGGAGAATATAATGAAGATTGCTCTTTTTGGTTCTACAGGTTTTGTGGGTTCTTATATCACTCAATCTTTAATAGAAAATAATTACAAGCCTAAGGTTTTAGTAAGGAAAGGGTCAGAAGATAAATTATATAATTTTGATCATTGTGATGTAGTTTTTGGTGATATTGATGAAATTGAGTCTGTAAAGAAAGCTATAGTTTCATGTGATGCGGTTATATACAACATTGGTTTAATCAGGGAATTTCCTGATGACGGTATTACATTTAAGAATCTTCACTTTGAAGGTTTAAAAAAATGTGTTGATGTAGCTAAGCATTTAAATGTGAAGCGATTTATATTAATGAGTGCAAATGGAGTTAAAGAGGATGGAACTGCATACCAAAGTACAAAGTATCAAGCTGAGCAGTATCTAAAACAATCTGGAATAGATTATACTATCTTTAGGCCATCGCTTATTTTTGGTCATCCAATGATGAATAGACAGATTGAGTTTTGTACTCAGCTCAAAAGTGACATGATTGATTTGCCAATTCCTGCACCTTTGTTTCACAAAGGGGTTTTACCTTTCAATGCTGGAATGTTTGAAATGTCTCCTATCCATGTAAAAAATGTTGCTGATATTTTTGTTAATTCAATTAAAATGGATAAAACAATTGGCAAATCTTATTGCTTAGGAGGCAGCAAACCAAAAAATTGGAAAAAAATTATTTTAGATATATCCAAAGCTAGCAACAAAAAAAAGTGGATGATACCAGCCCCAGTTTTTGCTGTAAAATCACTTGCTTCAGTTTTAGAGCGGTTTTCATGGTTCCCAGTTACATCCGGTCAAATTAAAATGTTGATGGAGGGAAATACCACAGACAGAAGCTACTTTGATGAATTTTCTGTAAAAGAAATTGATTTTAATGCAGACAATTTATCTTATTTGAAAAAATAGAAAATATATCAATCATATATCTATCATCAAAATAGACAAAGGGCTTTATACTTTCAAATTTGGAGCTACGGATTACTTAAAATCCATTTATTCTCTCCTGTAAAGAGCTCTCCAAGCTTTTGTACTACTTTAAGTGGTACTTTACTTGCACTGTTCTGCATTCTCTCTACTGCAGCACTCGATTTTTGTACATATTTATTAGTAATTTTATTTTTTTCAGCTTCATTATGTGGAATCATGGCATTATTTCTTGAAGAAAGGTCATTAAGATTTTTCTTTATAGTTTCTAAGTCTTGTATTGCTTTTTCTTCGGAGACTTCATCAGTTACGCTCTCCAAAATAGTTGCAATCTTTTCAAGTATTATAGTTTTTTCATTCCAAATTGAATCATGAGAGTCTCCACATGAAATAAGAAATAGACCCACAGAAATAAGTAGAAGTTTTTTCATCATAAATTCCTTTTTGTTTGATTTAGGTTTAAACAATTTTAATGCTTATTTTATTGAAATGGAATGGAATTTATTGACTTTTGAACAGATTAGATTAGTGCTTGTTGTTTATATCAGCTCAATTGGAGCGTTTTTTTTGATTCTATATTTATACTTTAAAAAAATAATTCCTACTTGGTCTATCCATATCTATATTTTATTCTTCATTGTTTGTGCTCTTGGATGGGAAGTATGGTTTAACTATGGACTTATTGGTGGGGATAGTGTAGATATAAGAAGAGCTAAAGTTTTAGCCTCCTATTTACCAATGAACATTAATTGGATTTTAAATTCGCTGGCAGACTCAGGTACAATATGCCTTGGAGGTCTTTATTTAGCCTTAAGGATTATCAAAAACAATAGAGTTTTATATTCATGGAACTGGAAATTTTTTTTTATTTTACTAATAATATTTATATCACAAAATTTGTTTGTAGAGATGTTTTTGTATCACGATCAACTCTCTATTGATAAAGAAATTTCTTGGGCACCTCTATCACCCCTAGGACCTTATTATAATCCTGTATTGTTTTCAATTAACAATAGGAATGTATCACTCCAGAGCCAAGTCCCATGGCTATTAATGACACCAATATTTTATAAATACATAATATTCAAATTAAATAAAACAAATTGATTTAAAGCATTAGGTAATTGTAGATTTCGTCGATGTTTAAATACTTAATTATATATAAATTAATTTTTGGCTTACTTGGAAGCTTTGCATTTCCAAGTTCAGATCATTGTCACGATCACCATGATTTTACTGAAGAATTGTCTTGTCTAGAATGCGATAATTCTCAAGTAAATATTTTTATTGATTCTAGTAATAAACAAACTTATTCTTGCAATCACACGGTTGCATTGTTTTTTGATGAGTGCGTTTTCAAAAACACTATTTTATGTAAAAACTTCTCTTCAAGAGCACCTCCGGCTTTATAACTCAAATTAAATATCGTTTTTATCTGAACATGTAGATTCAGATTTAGTTTCGCAGTTTACTGCGTAAAAATTATTTATAAAGGAGTTATAATAATGAAATCATTTAAATTTATTTTTGTACTATTTTTTGGCTTCACTTTTGCAGATTACAAAACTGATGGAGAAAGTACAAAGATAATTGTAATAATGCCTGATGAAGTTCTTTTTAATACTTCTGATGAATATATAGTAGAAGAAATAGTTGCAGCAACAACTTCTGGCTATATAAGAACTAGTATAAATGAGCCTGCATCAATTAGTCTTGGAAATGCTTATCCTAATCCTTTCAACCCTTCAACATCTTTTAAGCTTAACATAGGTAAGAGTGCATATGTTTCAGTTAAGGTTTTTAATATAGATGGTGAGTTTGTAGATGTTATACACGAAGGTAGTTTGAGCCAAGGAGCGCACAGTATGACTTGGAATGGACATAACGTGTCAAGCGGAGTGTATTTCGTTCAAGCTATAAGTGGTGATATGATGTTAACACAGAAACTAATGCTTGTTAAGTAGATGATTTTTGAAAGGATGTAAGTTTTTACATCCTCTCAAATTTTTTTATTTGAGTTGACATGTTTATACAACCCATGAAAGCATATAAACACTTTGTGACATTATTAGTATTGCAAGGAGCCTTATTTTCTTTAACATACAATATCTCAGGTGTTGTTTTAGATTCGAAGACAAAAAATCCTATTACAGATGCAAATATTTCATTGAATTATTATGATGTTGGAACAGTTTCTAATCAGGATGGGAATTTTAACTTAATTATAAATAAGGTTACTTTTAAAAATGTTGAACTTAGCATTAAAGTAATTGGATATGAGAAAAAAAATATTTCTATTAATTTGTCTGATAATATAGTTGTCTTAGGTGATATTTTTTTGACAGCCAAAAATATCGAGCTTGAATCTGTTAAAATTCATTCACACACCACTGAGTCTGTCCAAATTTCAGATGAAGTTATTTCAGGTTTAAAATTAAGTCAGAATATAAAAGGTAATCTAGCTACAACCCTTTCTAATCAGGCTAATATTGGTATTAATTCTTTGGGAATTGTTACTTCCAAGCCTTCACTTAGAGGTTTGTCAGGTGATAGATTTCTATTAACTAAAAATGGAGATGAAACAGGTGATTTATCTCAATCATCTATTGACCATGTTATTACTTTAGATATGACAGAGGTAGACCAAATTGAAATCATTAGAGGCCCTAGATCATTGCTTTATGGACCAAATGCTATTGGAGGGGTAATAAATACTAGTTTAATAGGTAGCCCTGAGGTAAGAGTTGAAAAATTTACTTCAAAGTTATTGATTGGTAAAGAATCTGTTAATAACTCTAGATATGGAAATCTTATGCTTTATATTCCTTTTTTTAAAAGATATCAAATAAATTTATTTATAAATGATCGTCAAACTGAAAATCAAACAAGCCCAATAGGTGAATTAGAAAACACTCAATCAAATGTTCAGAATTATAAATTAGGTGCAACTTATTATAGCAATAACGGCTACTTCAATGTTATGAAAGAACTTTTTTTTATGGATTATGGTATACCTCCTTATCCTAAAGCACATGAAACTGGTGTTGATATTTACCTGATTCAAGAATCGAATAAAATTAATTTTCATAGGGATATTTCAGTAAGAAGCTTCAATCAGTTAGATATAAAATATAATCGCATTGTTTATCTGCATACTGAAGATGTAAATAAGAATATTAATTATGATAATTTTTCAAAATTATATTTAAAAAAATATATTAATGGAGAAAAAAAATATATTAGAGATTATTTAGCTTTGAATTATAACTATATTGAAGACTTCCTTGATGATAGACCTATTCATATAGGTTTATCAAAAATAACTAATAACTATAAAATAGAGTTAAGTGGAAAAAATATAGTATATGGTTTTGAGTACAGCCAAAGACAGTTTTTCCCCTTTGGGTTTTATTTAACACCTAGAACCAATGAGGAGCAGATTTCTTTCTATGGCTTTAACGAATGGGAAATTAAAAAAATAGATATTGACTTATTAAGTTCATTTAGAGTTGGAAGTTTTAGAATCAATCCAGGAAATTATAATTTTAATAATGGCAATTCAAATTTAGTTCTAAAAGATGAAGATGGTAACAATGTTGAAGATGAGAGTGGAAACAGTATTAGCTTAGTTCAAGATAGAGATTTTAAGAGTATGTCCTTTTCTTTTGGAATAAGGAAAGAAATTGATAAGTTGGAACTTAACAGTTGGTTCATGCATACTATGAGGCCTCCAAGAGTTGAAGAGCTTTATTCTGATGGTCCACATTTAGCATCATATGGTTTTGAAGTTGGGAATCCAAGCCTTGATGCGGAAAAAATATTTGGCATTGAGAATGCAATCAGCTATAGATCTGAATTATTAAATAGTTCTTTAGTTGTCTTCTATAATTATAGTCCGTACTTTTTTGAAATGACAAAAGATGGAAACTGTGAGATCCCAGATGATTGGCAAACTTACCAACAACATCCTTGTGCCGGTGCTGATTTTATTGAATGGGGAAGTGGTGGCCTTGGATGGTTGCATATATATAGTTCAAAAGGAAATGAAGCTGTTATGAAAGGTTTTGAATTTGACTTGGAATATTATTTCAATGAGTTTTATCTTGATTATAATTTATCATTTGTTAGAGGCGACAACATAACCTCTTTAAAGCCTTTGTCATACATAAACCCTATGAAACAGTTATTAACACTTAATTTAGATAAAGAATATTTCAATTTTCAATTCAGGTTTATGAAAACTCATCCACAGAATAGATTGGGTGAGTTCGAATCAGAAACACCTGGGTCTTTTTTAACTGATATTGTGGTAAACTATAGTTATGATAGGCATAATATCACGTTTCAATTAAATAATATTTTTGACAAAATCTATTACAACCATCTATCTAGGATCAAATCCATAGCACCAGAGGCTGGTCGAAACTTAAATATACTTTATAAGATAACAATTTAGTTTATATAGAAGTTATTGCTCGTGTATTCATGCGTATGTATGTAGAGAATGTTCAGCAACATTCATTTGTATTGTTCTTACAGGATCTGTAGTTATATAGATGGAACCCAATAAGAGACAAAGCAGGAACAAACTTTATACTGTCATTTACTAATATCAGTTGAAGTTGAACATTCAAAATCGCTAATAATAAACCAACCCAGCTAGTCCATAATGCATATTTAATGAAATTATTTTTTGTTTTTTTTGAAGATTGTATAACCGCACTAAAAGAAATGATTAAAAATACATAGTCAATCCATTGCCACCATAGAGGTGTGGTCGAACAACAGCTTGCTGAGCACGCTGATACAATGAAAATAAAGGGAGTGGTAATACAATGAATCATGCACAAGGTACTTGATATTGCCCCTATATAGTCAGACTTTTGAGATGATAAACTTAATCTCATTAGCCTAATTTCCATTCAGGGAAAGGATCTGGGAAACTTTCCCAATGATTTTTTCCCAACAACAAATCTTCATCAGTTAGGAGGCAGTTATTTAATGCTTGAGTGATTTTTTTTTCATCTAGACCCTGGCCAATAAAAACTAGTTCTTATCGCATATCTCCAAATGGCTCAACCCATTTTTCTTTAATAAAATCTATAGATTCTTGTTCTTTTGGCCAATTATCTTTAGGTATAGCTTTCCAAAATAGACCCGCAACACCGTGGTGTGCTATTCCACCTGCCTGACTCCAGTTTCCTGCTTTTAAAATTATTTGACGAGTTATAAGAAATATCAAGTAGCTAATACCAATCAATACAAAAGACCCTAAATACCAATGGTTATTATCTATTGAAT
>NHIV01000018.1 GCA_002170735.1 bacterium TMED198
AAACAACGTAATGCTTTCACCTCATATTTCAGGAAATTTTCCTGAGTATCAGAAAGATATGATTATTCAGTTTGCTTCAAATCTTAACAAGTACCATGCAAATAAATCATTTATAAACAGGGTCTGCAAGAAAAGACTCTATTAGGAGAAAAAATTTTGAATCAACTATACCCTGAAATTGAACCTTACAATACATTTAATTTAAAAGTATCAGATCTACATACACTTCATGTTGAGGAGTCGGGAAATCCAAATGGAAAGCCTGTTGTATTTTTACATGGAGGACCAGGAGGTGGTATTGAGCCAGTTTATAGGCAGTACTTTGATCCAGATATATGGAGAATAATTATTTTTGACCAAAGGGGGTGTGGAAAGAGTCTGCCTCATGCAGAGCTAGAAGAAAATACAACGTGGGAATTGGTCAGTGATATCGAAAAGATTAGAAAATGTCTGCAAATTGATAGGTGGACAGTATTTGGTGGTAGTTGGGGGTCAACCTTATCTTTATCATACTCCATAATGCATCCTGAAAGATGTGAGGCACTGATACTAAGAGGAATATTTATGCTTCGTGAAAAAGAAATTAGATGGTTCTACCAAGAAGGCTGTAGCTACATATATCCAGATGCATGGGAAAAGTATGTAGAGCCTATAGATGCAAGTGAGAGAGGTGACATGGTATCTGCATACTACAGACATCTAACCAGCAAAGATATGAATGTTCGTTTAAAGGCAGCAAAGGCATGGTCAATATGGGAGGCAAGTACAAGCAAGCTGTATTTAAATGAAAAATCACTTCATCACTTTGAAAACGACAATGTTGCTGATGCTTTTGCAAGAATTGAGTGTCACTATTTTATCAATAAAGGTTTTTTTGAGTATGATGGATGGCTGCTGGATCAGATAGATAAAATCAGGCATATTCCAGCTGTTATAATTCAAGGACGTTATGATGTTGTTTGTCCAATGATATCAGCTTGGGATCTTCATAGAAAGTGGCCTGAAGCAAAATTTCATGTAGTTCAGGATGCTGGACATTCAATGACTGAGGAAGGAATCAGAAGTAAACTTATTGAGTATACAAACTACTTTTCAAAAAAATAAAGGCTCCATGGAAACATGAAGCCTTTATTCTATTTTTTACTAATTTAACTACTACTGAGTAATAGAAAGATTTACAAAAGCAGTTCCTTGTTGACTAAAAGAAACAGCTTCAGTAGCATTTGAGTCTGAATCTAGGAATGTTGCTGTAGCATCAAACTCACAGTCGTTATACCATATTTTAAACGTTATATCGTTTCCATCTGTAAATCCATTGCTAGATCCATCATCAGCGCCAGCAGTAATTGAAATTGGAGCTGATCCAATCTCATCTGTAAGAGTGAATGTCCCTACGCAGGTAGATCCATCATATACAGCTACAACTGAACCAGAAGGAAAGTCAAATGAAATATCTGAAACAGTAACCTTTGCTTCATAGACGTATATGTTCATTGGCTTGTATGGATTTTCACTGCCAAATACAGCTGTTGGTGATGATACAGTTGTTGCACATGTTACATCATCCAGGCTGATTTCAGGAATAACAGTATCCGTTCCATCGCCATCAACACCTGTAACAGTTTCTTCTTCACCGCAGCTGGTTGAAAAGATTAGTACCAATCCAGTTAGAAAAAACGTCCTAATTAATTTGTTAATTGAATTCATTTTTTACTCCTTAATTTTTTACTTAATTAATAATAATCTTTGTGTAGCACTGTTGCCTTCAGAATCTATCTTAACAATGTAGATTCCGCTTGAGTTTCCACTTGCATCCCATTTAACGCTATGAGTTCCCGAAGCCTTTAGCTCATTACTAACTAGGCTAGATATCATTCTTCCTCTAATATCGAAGATTGATACATCTACCAAAGCTTCATCAGGTAAGCTAAACTCAATCGTTGTACTTGGGTTAAATGGATTAGGATATGCAGAAACAATTGCAAAATCAGATGGGGTAACTGAGCCTGACAGTGCAACCACTGCAGTACCTTGAGCCTCAAATCCAATTTGATTGCTACTGTTTAAAGTATATTCTTTATTTCCATCCCAAAGTCTAAACGACACCTTGTTGTTTGATGCGTATCCATCAATTTCAAGTGTTGTAGGATCATCTTTAGAAGCAACGATGCTGTAGTAAGGCTCTTGCCTATCATCAATTGCAACACTTCCTACGCACACATCACCATCAAAAACTCCAAGCTCCATTCCTTTACCTATTTCTTTACCTGCAAAGCTTATTGAAGATAGATAAATGTTCATTGGCATAAATGGATTACCTGTATGAGCTCTTTCAAAGTGTATTGGAGCTTCTTCAGCTTCAACTATATCCTGCGTAGTACGACTACCAGAATCTGGAGCTGATACATCAATCTGAAGGCCACCATCTGTAGATACTTTAACATAGTAACCTTCCCCTGAACTTAGGTTTCCTATATTATCTACAAATGTATCATCGATAATTAAAATCATCTCCATTGAATTCCCACTTTCATCTTGAACTTTTTCTATAGCTCCACTTTCAATGCTAGACTGAAGAAGTGTTGCAGCGGATTGATTATCTGCAAATGGATAGCCCATGATATTCCAACCTTTGTTAAGGGTTATTCTTTGAGTAGGTGCTGCACTTACTGAACCAGATACATTCAGTGTTGAAGCTGACCCAACTTTTATATAATAACCTTCTGATAGCTCAATCTCATCAACTCCATAAATCCATCCAACTCCTGGAGCTTCAACCACTGCGTTTCCAGACTCATCTTGCATCTTTACAAGCGATGCATCACCCACAAGGTCATTTAAAACAGCTGCCATCGTTGGTGTTGACGGGGTTACATAGGATGAGAAAATGTTCCAACCCTTTGATAGTTCAATGCTTTGAGAAACTTGAGTAGCACCTGATGATAGAGTTACTACTGAGGTTCCTTGTTCTGAGAATGTATTCTCTCCGCTTGTGTAGCTTGCAACTACATCATCCTTCAAGGCCAGTGATGGATCAGACTCACTTGCATCGTAGAATTTAAAGGAAATTGCTTTTCCACTACTAAATCCATTACCATCGCCATCATCTGCAGATGCTACGATTGATGCATACTGAGTAATTTCTCCATCTAACATTACATACCCAACACAGTTGTTACCATCATAAACAGCAATTTCATCTCCTGCTTCCATATTCGCATCGCTAATGGTTGCAGATGTTACGTATATATTCATTGGATTGCTTGGATTGCCGCTAGTATCCCAAACTACTTTACCAGCAAAGTAAGAATCACTAGCAAGTATGCAGCAGTCGCTACAAGCTTCGGTTGCATTGGCATCAAAGTTAACAGCCCCATCAGTCATACAACCCACAACTGAACCACTTGTAGTTGGCGTTGCGCATGAAGCTCCAGACTTTGGAGACTCTCCATCGCTGTAAACTGCAGATACCTTGTAGCAGTACTCTACACCTGAAGCCACAGCGGTATCTTCATACGTTGTAACATCGCTGTTAACCTGGCCAAGAAGTTCATCATTTTTGTAGATGTTGTACTTGTTTGGATCCGACAAAGTAGAACGTTGATAGGCAATGGTATTTTGATTACTTAAAATCATTGCTCCAAATTGCGTTTTTGAAGATGGGAAAATTCTTCCATTTGGATTAAACTGAAGTCTCAAGCTAGCCATCACCGGTTCAGAGGTTTGTATTCCCTGAGTGATGGATTGATTAAGCCCCATCACCACATCCATATGTGTATGTCTACTGTTAACCATGTCCATGACAGATTGTTTGTAGTAGTACTGATACTTTGACTTCATATGATGTGCTCTTTCACTGATTTGAACTGATTGTATTTCACTTGAGCAGTCTCCACCATCAAAACCAGTCTCTTGACAATCAAAAATGTCATCGCAGTATCCATCTCCTATCCAGTAGCTTGGTCCACAAAGGCCGTTGCAGTCAACAACTCCAATCTCACCCCAATCTGTTAGGCATTGGCCATCATCGAGCGCGGTCTCGCCACAGTCTCCGCCATCAAAGCCCCAGTCTTCACAGTCAAGATTTGCACCGCCAAACATTCCATCATCGCAGTAGCCATCTCCAACAAAGTCAAGAGGGAATGGGTTGCCGTTGCAGTCAAAGTCCTCACCGCCAGGCCCACCGCCACCAATGCTGTCAACTCCTGGTTGGCCAGGGAAGGTGCTAAAGGCTGTCATCCCAACGCCATCCTCAAAGCTTCTAAAGAAACTATTTCCGCTATCTGAAATGTAGTCAACCTTAACGTAATCATCTCCGGCATCAACAGAAATTAGAGATACTGTTCCAGTGTACTCTTGCCATTGGAACTCATCTCCTGCTTGAGCGTTTAGGGTCATTATAACTTGCGGTTCATCGTTCATGTCCCAAGCCCAATTTACAAAATCTTCTTCGTTCACCTCTTGGCCCATAGGATCGTAGTAGCCAAGGTCAAGAAGGTAGGATTCATCTGTAGAAACAAGTGTATATGTTGCCATGGTTTGTTCCTCAAACCCTAGTGCATCTGGATTGGAAAAATCAAACATTGGCGCCTTAACTGAATGCTTTAATAGAGATACTTTAAAATCATCCATATCACCTTCACCAATTACCTTTATCTCAATTTGTGGTTTAGGAAGATCATCAAACCAATCTGGCTCAGAAATTGGGTCGTTTACACTATTATCTTCATCCCAATTATCATTGTCTGTCCACTCATCATCTTCCATGCTGCCTAACATCGCTAACATCATTCCAACGAAGAACTCATAACCAGCAGTTTCTAGGCACTCAGGCTCAGACATTTCATCTTCCATGTCATCCATATCATCGCCTTCATCGTCCATATCATCACCACCTTCCCATTCTTCCGAATCCACTGATTCCTCTACTGATTCCTCTTCATCCATCTCCATTGCCTCTATATCAAGTGAGCATGCACTGCCATCCCAAATGCATCCCATTTTAGTTTCGGAACACTCTTCTTCGGTTGAAGACGCCTCACATATTGGTGAAAACAAGTCGATCATAATAGCCATCATCGCATCATCGGGAGTTCCCCAAACACAGTTACCTTCTTGAGAGGAGCAGTCGCTTTCGTTGCCTTCAGAGCATGTGCTGTTAACCATTACAGATATAAGACTCTCACAGTCGGAGTCGTCTTCGTCCCATGTGCAGAACATGCCCATCATGTCATTTTCATCCATGTACTCTTGGTCCATATTTAAAAGGTCTACTCCACAATCCGACTCAGTGGTAGCAGGGCACATTGAATCGTACATGGCAACAACGATGCTCTTGTCCATGCATCCACCCATACCACCATCATCGTCATCATAATCATCCATATCGCTGTGGCTATCTCCATCCATGCCATCCATATCATGGTTTGCCATGCAGAAGCTCGAATCATCTCCCATGTCCATCCAGTGGCAATCATCTGCATGCCAATCGCAATCTTCCCTGTTAAAGTCATCACAGTTGATGTCTGCATGTACTGCCTCATCATCCTGCATAAACATGCCGCCCATCATATCACCCATGAGGGAATCCATATCAACACAGTCAGGGTTGGCCATGCAGTCCTCACCGCTTAGCATCATGCACTCGCTAGTAAGCATTGTAAACATGCTGCTCTGGCATTGGCTTCCAGTCCATATGCAACCAGGATCATCACCTTCCATGTCCATAGACATCATGCAGTCATCCATCGACAGCTCTGAACATCCAAGATCAAAGGCGGCTCCGAGTAAGGTTTCATCTATACATCCACCCCAATCAGAATCATCTCCATCTTCATTGTCTAAATCTTCACAGTCTACATCATTTCCATTTTCATCTTCACAGTAGTCACCTTCTATCATAAAGGAAATATCCAAACAGCTGTCAGGACATTCTCCTGCAGCAGCGGGGTAGCACACGTCATCTACAAGGCTAGTACAGGCGCCATCAACCCAGGCACATGTATCCGATGGCCCATCAGATGCGGCCATGGTAAGATAGCATACATCTTGAGTGAGGCCTTCACATCCTGTGAAGTTAAATTCACAATCGCCAGATCCATCACCATCGTCATCCTCATCAACCATCCATTCACAGCCATTGCCTGCTTGGGTTTCACATGTAGACTGATCATCGTCATAGGCTTCGCATCCGTCATAGTAGCAGCCTTCTTCAGTTTCCCATACACATCCAAACATGGCTGTGCAACCACTTTCATCAGAGGCGCTGTAGCAGTCTATTGGAGTACGAGCTAGGGACATGCTGCTATGCTGCGAGCCAAATGGCAACGATAGGTTGGTATTAATATTTAAAGCTTGCAGAGAGTGCTCAAGTTGCGAGCTAATAGTTTCCCATGCCTGCTGCGAGGCCTTGTTCAATGACAGACTTCCATCATCAAGACCACAATCTGCTAGTGAACCATCAAACTCTGGGTTGTAATTATCTTCACAGCCATCCCAGCAGCTTTCACCTTCATCACTATAATTTGTTGTTACCCAATCACAGTAAACTGTAAAACAATTTTGATCACTCTCAAAATCACAAGTAGAGACAGCATCGTTTCCGGTGCAACTATCTAAGCAAGCAGGAGGGCCGCCATCGCTATCACCCATGTCATCACCATCTTCTTCGTAAAGTAGTTCATTGCATGTATCCGCTGCCAAGCAGGTTTCACATTCTGGAATAGTTTCATCTAAGAATTCCCAGGCGTCTCCATCATCTGGGCAGTCATCAACACATGGATCTGTAGCCCAACCAACTATAACAGTACATGCTTCATTGCCATCTACATTGCCACCTTGATTTACCGATTCAATTATATCCAAATTGGGGCAGTCCATAATACATGCGGGAGGGCCATCATCGTCATCGTCCATATCATCATACATGTCATCGTGGTCCATGTCATGGTCACTCATGTCCATTGAATATGCATCTTTATAAATCCAAGTATTTCCAACGGTTAGAGGCAAGTAGCCTACTCCCTCAATTGTTGAAGCATCTCTGTCAAGTTCAAAAGTAACTTGGTTGAAGGGCATAGCAGGGCCGCTGAATTCGCAGTCACCTCCATCACCTTGAAATGCATCACAATTTAGTGGTGGATCACAAATGTCATCTCCTACCCAGTTTGCAGGGAAGCAACCTTCGCTGTTGCATCCAAGTACCTCATTTGCGCCGCATGAGTTTGCATCAAAGGTGCAGTCACCTCCATCAAAATTATACTGATCACAGTCAAGGCTTTGATCGCAGAAACCATCTCCCTGCCAGTCAGCTACCCAGGTATCAAGATCTTGCGGAGTAAGGCAGTTTCCAAAGCAATCTTGGGCAGGGCAGGGATCGAACTCAAGCACTTCAAACCAGCCAACAAGTCCAATGTTATCAGCAAATACTCTTGACTGAACAAGTTTAGGGCCATTCTCTGTATTTGAAAATACATCTACCACCCATACCATTGCCTCAACCTCGGATTCTTCATCAGTTTCGGGGTTCCAGAAGTAAAAGGACTCTTGGAACTCATCTGCTATATGTGCATAGTAATTTTCTCCATCAAACCAGCTTGTTGGGAATGCCATCCCAATGCCTGGCTCAACAGGAATCATATTAAAAAAGTTTTCATCGGCACCAGCCATTTGAACAAAGGAAACAGTGGCTTGGGTTCCATCTGGAGGGCCAATCTGACTATCAGCTATTCTAAGGTAGTTTAATTCACCGCCCTCACCGTCATCCATGTCATCATCCATGTCATCATCCATGTCACCATCCATATCATCATCTGCCATGTCATCTGGGTAAAGAATAGTTATATCAATTGCAGTTCCATCACTACCTGAAACGATAGGCATTGAAAGAAATGGTTGATCATCAGATTCAAGCGTTGCAAAGGTCCCTGTTCCAGATTCAATAGTTGATCCAGATAGAGAAAAGCCAATCAACCTGCAGTCATGATACATCTGAGCCGGATCAGACGGAAAGTTATGAGGGCAGCTATTGCTAATCATAAATCCAGCTGCCATTGGAGCATCTCCATCAGTAAAGTCACTAATTTCATTTAACGCAGTTGTGCAGGCCAATGAACCATTGTAAAGAGAAAACCCATCTGTTGACTGGGTCTCAATGCCAGGCACAATTTCATCAACATCAGCGTTCCATGTACCTCCGTATGATTCACACTCTTCTTGAGTAAAGCTCTGCATGCAATCTATTGAGTTTTCAAAAACAAGATCAAATTGGAAACCGCTTACTGCTGATTCAAAGTCGTAGTTAACATCCCATGTTCCATCTCCATTGTCCTCAATCCACATGGCATTGTTTCCGTTCATGCTCAGGGTTTCATCTTCATACATATCAACTGGTCCAGCTGTCATTGTCCAGACATCGCCAGCAGCATTTACCTCTGTAATTTCAAGTTCAAACACTCCTCCTTGACCTGGCCCAAATTGGTCATAGGTCCACCTGTTTCCAACTTCAAGAGGCATTGGGCCGCTTCCACCCTCAAGTGAGTAGTCAAACATAAACAGTCCAGCACCAATTTGGTCAGGATTTCCTCCACCAAAATCATCTGCAGGGTCATCTCCACCTTCTGCATCGGCACACTGATCGCTACTGTTTGGGCAGTCACAGCCATCAAAATTCCATTCAGCACAGTCAAAATTAATTCCGTATTCACCATCGTCACACACTGCATCACCAACCCATCCCAGATAAGAGGCATCAACGCACATATCATTACAATCTTTAAATCCAGCCATTCCATCTGGGGTAGAGCAACCAATTTCTTGATCGCTTAAATCAGGACCCCCTTCTGTCTGGAAGCAAGAATTGTTATTCGCAGCTGGATCGTGGCAGGCATCAAAAGAACAAACCCAATCGCTACAAGTAAATTCACCATCGCTGCAGCTTGATGCGCAGCAGTCGCCACCATCAAATTCACATGCAGGGTTGTTGTTTACATGGTCGCAGTATCCATCTCCAGACATATCAGAATTGCAGTCGTTTGCATCTGGAATACAGTCGCCATTATCAAAGTTCCACTCAGGACATAAGAAGTTAACCCCATATTGTCCGTCATCGCATACGCCATCACCTTGCCATTGCTCATAACCCTCAGCACAGTTTCCCCAGCAGTCTTTTACAACGCAGCCTTGCTCTTCAATAAAATCATTTGAGTATTCACATGTTGCATCATCGACGTTTGCTCCTGCTATATAATTGCTAGCATTTGGATCGGTACATCCTAAAACAAATGTTTCACCTGTTTCATCATCAACGGCACCTGCCTGAGCAAATTCACATGATCCATCATCTGTAGTTGCATACACATCATAGTTCAGTGCGAATGAATCAGTGCATCCAGAGATTGTTGTAACTTCTTCTTCTGAACCAAATTCACATGATCCATCATCAACATTGGCATTTGAATTGTAGTTCTCAGCATCGCTGTTTGTACATCCTTCAACCGCCTCTACTTCAACCTCAGATCCAGAACTATCTGTAACGGTTACTACCTCAGGCAATTCACATGATCCATCATCAGAGTCCGCGTTTGGATTGAAGTTTGTTGCTTCGGGGTTTGTGCAGCCAGCAATGTATACCTGTTGAGTCGGGGCTGTCCAGGTAAGCGTGATATTTCCTTCACCTCCTGTAGCGTTAACATCTTCAGGCACTGCATTTGCTAGTACAGGTTGAATAAATAAAGTAAATGCTACCAGTGATAGCAATTGAGTGATTGTTTTTTTCATTGTACGAATACTCCTTGGTTTAATTTTGCAGTAAAAATTTGTTTTATTGTTTTAAAGGGCAAAGCCAGCACCAAACGTTATGGTTAAGAAGCCAGATTTATCAGGTATAATATCACGTACAATATTATATCTTACCTTTGCGTTGATTGAAAAAGGGATAAGTATAGGCTTGAATCTTGCCCCTGCCTCTAAATGAATTCCCGTTGATTCTGCTGTCATTTCCATTATAGTGTTGGGATCTAGCCCACTCGAATTGTCTAGATCAGTGGATAAGATAGAGGTTATAAAGCTTTTATCAACAATAGGCATGCTATAAGACATATTCAACCCTCCACCTACGTATAGCTTAATCATTGGGATCTGAAACATGGGCTTTTGGATAGTTAAATATGAGTTGCCTCTTACCCATGGTAATTTATAGGTTTCTGTTTCCGAAGCATTTCCACCAATTCCTGGCGTTGTGTATGTATAATCATAACTGTTTCCAGCAAAACCAAACCCAGCTTCGATATCTACAACTGGCAAAAAATCCAGATATATATAGCCTCCCAAATAAACAGGAGATTCCATGTCGGTTCTTACAAGAGATACAGCATTTGTTCCACCATCAACATTCCAACTTTCTGAATCACCTGCAATGGAATATGAGTCTGAACCAATATTCAGTCCAAACCCAACAAACGCAAACAAGGTAGAGCACAAATATAGTGTAGACATATACCTAAGCATGCTATTCATAGAATTCCTATTTTTTATTTATAAAATTGGCCTTAATTGGATGCACAGTAAATAGTTATGTGATCCTTTTGATAAATTAATTAATCTTTGGTATGGAATTCAAACAAAAAAACATCTTAAAAAATTATCCTTTTCTCAAAAGCAAGAATCAATTATTCATTGTTTCATCAAACTATGAAGGCTTGATTTGCGCATCTTTTTTGCACCATTACTTTGGATGGAGTTTAGAGGGTTTCTACGATTTGAAGAGTCTTTGGCTTTCTAATAAAGCGATTAAGAATAAAAAAGATTTGGTTTGGGTTGATCTAAATATCCTTCCAGAAACAGGGAAGTCAGTAGGAGGGCATATTGTTTCAATGACTAAAGGCAGGGTACCAAAAGGATTTGAAAGTTCCTGCAATTTAAATACAATGAGGCAATTAACAATTAATGACTTTCGAAAGAAGTATCCATTTTCAACAATTTTATTTTTTCTTTGGCTGCACAACATAAAGATAGATAGTAGCTTTTTAGGTAGGCTTTTAATTCTTCAAGCCG
>NHIV01000019.1 GCA_002170735.1 bacterium TMED198
ATCCTCAACGGCTGTTCCATTGCAGGTTCCTGCGCAATCAATTATTGCTGTGCAATTTCCATCGCAATCAAAATTTGTTTCAGGTCCAGATCCTCCGCATACACCGCACTCATCAAACTCCGCTGTTCCACCCCACTCATTATTACAATCTTGAACGCAGTCGTTGCTTGAATCGCTATCACAAGTACCACACTCATCTGTCATCGAAGATCCAAAACATACACCAGCGCAATCTTTATCGCTATTTAAAACAAGTCCTGTATTGCCACCTGAGCAAACGCCACAATCATCAATCTGAGCAGTTCCACCTAAGTCTCCATTGCAATCAAGATCACAATCATTGGATGTATCTTCATCGCATACTCCGCAATCATCTTCAACAGCACTTCCTCCACAAACATCATTACAGTCTATCGTTGTTGTGCAGTTTCCATCGCAATCAAAGTTTGTCAAAGGACCAGAGCCTCCACATACACCACACTCATCGTTTACAGCTGAACCACCACAAACTCCATTGCAGTCAGATGTCGTTGTGCAGTTTCCAGCACAGTCAAAGTTTTCACTTGGACCAGAGCCTCCACATACATCACACTCATCGTTAACAGCTGAACCACCACAAACACCGTTACAATCAAGGTTTACTACGCAGTTTCCAGCGCAGTCAAAGTTACCGCATTCAGCCGCTCCACCATTACAAGATCCGCCACAGACACCGCACTCATCTTCTTCAGCAGATCCTCCCCATACACCATTACAATCTTCGGTGCAGGTTGTATTGTCGTTGCTTGAGTTATCATCGCAAATATTACAGTTGTCAATAGTAGCATCTCCTCCCCATACACCCGCACAGTCTTGCGTGCAGTTGTTGTTAGGGTTTGGGTCACAGGTACCGCATTGATCAAACTGAGCATTTCCACCGCAGTTTCCTGCGCAGTCTTCCGAAACTTGGCCATAGCAAGAACCGCAATAATTGTCTATATATTGCCACTCACAGCAGTAGCCCCATGAATCCGGCACAGCGCTTCCTCCACAGGTTCCCGCGCAATCAATATAGTTTGCCTGACAACTTGGATAGGGATCATCTGCGTTTGTTACCCATCCATCGGGAGCAAATGCGCTGCAATACTGAGAGCTTGAACCAGCCCCAAGACCATCACCATCTATATCTTGAAAGTAGGTTTGAATTGTATTACCACCTCCGCAAATATTTGCACAATCAAAAAATGCACTACCACCACAGGTTCCTGCGCAGTCTGTTGTTGTTGTGCAGTCTCCATCGCAATTAAAATTCTCTTCAGGACCAGAACCTCCGCACACACCGCACTCATCCTCAACGGCTGTTCCATTGCAGGTTCCTGCGCAGTCAATTGTTGCTGTGCAGTTTCCATCACAATCAAAATTCTCTTCAGGACCAGAACCTCCGCATACACCGCACTCATCCTCAACGGCTGTTCCATTGCAGGTTCCTGCGCAGTCTGTTGTTGTTGTGCAGTTTCCATCACAATCAAAATTCTCTTCAGGACCAGAACCTCCACATACACCGCACTCATCGTTAACAACTGAACCACCCCAAGTTCCTGCACAGTCTTGAACACAATCGTTGCTAGAGTCATTATCGCAAGTTCCACACTCATCCTCTAAAGACGACCCAAAACATACACCTGCACAATCTTGATCGCTATTGGCAACGTGTCCCGTGTTGCCTCCTGAACAAATGGCGCAATCATCCAATGTGGCCGTTCCATCCCACACGTCGTTACAGTCCTGGGTGCAGGTTGTGTTGTCGTTGCCTGAATTACTATCGCAAACGCCGCAGTCATCTTCGGTTGCCGTTCCATCCCACACATCGTTGCAGTCCTGGGTGCAGGTTGTGTTGTCGTTGCTTGCGTTGCTATCGCATACGCCGCAGTCATCTAGACTTGCAGTGCCTCCCCATTCATCCGCACAATCCTGTGTACAGTTGTTATTGGGGTTTGAGTCACAGGTGCCGCATTGATCAAACTGAGCATTTCCACCGCAGTTTCCTGCGCAGTCTTGAAAAACTTGACCATAGCAAGAACCGCAGTCACCATATATATACTGATCTTCACAACAACTACCCCATGAATCCGGCACAGAACTCCCCCCGCAGATACCAGCACAATCATAGTAGTTTTCTGCGCAATCTGGATATGAATCACTTGCATTTGCTACCCACCCATTTGGAACTGATGCGCTGCAATACTGAGAGCTTGAGCCTGCTCCCAAACCATCACCATCTGTATCTTGCCAGTAGCTTTGAATTGTAGCACTACCTCCGCAAACATTTGCACAATCTAATGTAGATCCGCCACCCCAGGTTCCTGCGCAATCTTGGGTACAGGTTGTGTTGTCATTGCTTGCGTTGCTATCGCATACGCCGCAGTCATCTTCCGTAGCAGAGCCATTGCATACATTGTTGCAATCCTCTGTGGCAGAACCACCCCAAGTTCCTGCGCAATCTTGGGTACAGGTTGTGTTGTCGTTGCCTGAATTACTATCGCACACGCCGCAATCATCTTCGGTTGCATTGCTGAAACATGCTCCATCGCAGCCTATATTTTCAGTCCAGTTATATGGCCAATTATTGTTCGAAGACCATGCATTTTGAATGGCGCATTGATTTTGAGCGTCTAAAGCTATATTGATACCTGCTCCAAAAAAGAACATATTATTAAAACTAGTTACCTTGGAGATATCCCATTCAGAAATGTTCTGATTAAACGAAAGGGACATTCTAAACATTTCTCCCATATCTTCTACATTTGAAACATCCCAGCCTGATATATCTGCGTTAAAAACTTCTGTTTGTCTGAACATCCTCCATGTAGAGGTTACATTAGATAAATTCCAGCTTTCAAGTCCAATTCCTTCAAAAGAGTTTGCCTGAACAAACATATTATCCATATTATCTGCACTTATAGGATTCCATCCTGATAAATCGCCATTAAATGCCACTGCTAGTTGGAACATACCTTGAAAATCAACAACACTTGATACATCCCAATTTATAAGATCTTGATTGAAATTATCTGCATGGGCAAACATATATGCCATATCAGTAGCGCTTGATGTATTCCAAATTGATAAATCTTGATTGAAACTTAAGGCGTAAACAAATACTCTATTCATATTTAAAACACCAGATACGTCCCAACTTGATATATCTTTATTAAAACTTTCTGCATTGTCGAAGAGTCTCTCCATATCAAGAACTTTCGACACATTCCAGCTTGATATATCCTGATTGAATTCACGTGCATTTCTAAACATTTCTCTAATATCTGTTACATTAGAAACATCCCAATTGCCAATATTGTCATTAAAGTTTGTTTTATTTTCAAACAGCTCCGACATATCTGTAATTAAGGATACATCCCAAGTATTAATCTCACCATATGTAGTTAAAGCGGTCGCATTATCAGAAACCCAAATATCTACAGCTGTTTGAAGGGCATCCTTAGTTCCAGGCTTAAACCCACTGCATGTAAAGTTATCTGCATCTGCAAGGCCACTTCCGCCACAAACCCCACATTCATCTTCTACGACAGTTCCACCCCAGGTTCCTGCACAGTCTTGATCGCACCAGCTGTATGACCAACATTTTTCATCTTCAACGCACTGGGTTTCTTGTTGAGAGAACGAGCCATGAATAGCACATTTATTTTCATCGCTTAAACTGCTTGCGCCATCAAACATTTCTCTAAAATCAGTTCCAGACTCGATGTTCCAAGATGAAATATCTTGGTTAAAAGCACTTGCGTTTTGAAAAGCCTCTCTAAAGCTCTCTACGTTGCTAGTATTCCAAGAAGAAATGTCTTGATTGAAAGATGTATTATCTTGAAACATATACTCTACTTTTTCATTTTTGGACATATCCCAGTTTGATATGTTTGAATTAAATGAACTTGCACCTTTAAACATTCCTTGAGTTGATTTGCATTCTGATAAATTCCAGGAAGAGATATCTGAACTAAACGAAACGGCACCATTAAACATATATCCCATATTGGTTACACTTGATGTGTTCCAGCTGCTGATGTCGCCGTTAAAAGACTCCGCCCTGGCAAACATAGCATTCATATTATCTACTTTTGATACATCCCAGCTTGATAGGTCTTGGTTGAATAATGTAGCATCAGCAAACATACCCCTGGTATCTTCTACTTTTGATACATTCCAGCTTGATAGGTCTTGGTTGAAAGAGGCTGCAAAGCGAAACATATTCTGCATACTGACAACCTCTGAAACATTCCAACTTGAAATGTCATCATTGAAACTTGTTTTATCTTTAAATAAATCTTTCATATCTGTAATCAAGGAAACATCCCAGGTATTAATCTCACCATAGGTAGCTAAAGCAGTCGCATTATCAGAAACCCAAATATCTACAGCCTCTTGAAGCTTAGTTTTACCCTCAGGCTTAAAGGAACCACTACATGTAAAGTGCTGGCTTGGCCCCGCCCCTCCACATACACCGCACTCATCAACAACATTACCATCTTCATCACAATAAACCAGGGCATTTAAATTCTCTGGAGTATCCGTTTGGCCTTCAGAACTTCTTCCCCAACCTGTAACTGTTCCATCTGAATGCAATGCCAAGCTGTGATCGTTGCCTGCGCTGATGGCAACGACATCAGATAGGTCCTCTGGTATGCCTGTCTGACCTTGATCATTCGATCCCCAGCCAACAACTGTACCATCAGACTTTAACGCTAAAACAGAATCATGATATGCAAAAACTTGGGTAACATCTGATAGGTCTTCAGGTATGCCCGTAATTTGACTGGCTGCATCTAGGCCCCATCCGGTTACTGTTCCGTCTGAGTGCAAGGCTAGATTGACATAGTTTCCAGCAACGATATCTACTACATTATCTAAACTTTCAGGAACCGTTCCGGCGCATTGACTGCAGCTAGAGTTATCACCGAGCACATTGCTCAAATAGCCCCATCTGGATATGGTTCCATCTGCGTGCAAGGCAATGGCATGCTGAGCTCCAGCATCTATGGCAACGACATTGGACAGCTGATCCAGCCCATCAAGCTGGCCATCGTTGTTCACTCCCCAACCACTAACCGTTCCATCTGAATGCAACACAAGGACATATTGAGAATTTGCATTTACAGCAATATCAACAACATTTGACAGACCTTCAGGAACAGGGAGAATTCCATTGTTATTCCCCCCCCAGCCAACAACCGTACCATCAGACAGAAGGGCAAACGCTGTCTGCCAGGACCCTTCAAGAGCGATAACATTATCAAGGTCTGCAGGAGCATCTAAATTTCCCCAGTTATCATCATCACCCCAGCCTGTAATTGTCCCATCAGCATTCAAGGTCATGCTCCAGTTATTTCCAGCTGTCAGGTTGTTTTGGTTTGAGTATGGAATAGAAAGCTGGCCATAGGCAAACGATTGGGCTAAAATTAATATTGGTAGTAGCAGTAAAACTCTTTTGAATTGATTATTCATATATACGAAAAGAACCTCCATAAAATGGAAGGCCTATCCACCTCTCTGATTTAATGGTTAAATACCCTTTGCAAAAATTACGGATAAAGAAATAAAAGTTCTAGAGATTATTTGTATTAGATCTTATCGGCCAAAGAACCTAATAATAAGAGAAAGTACAATACTAACTATGACCATGGTTCCAAGGGGAAAATAGATTCTAACCTTATCGCTCTTGTAGCTAAAGTCAAGGGGAGTATTACCAACCCATCCAAATGCACCTCCAAAGAAGTAAAGAATAAAACCAATTGCCATGATAGCGCCCCCAGCCATGATGACCAGCCTCCCAATCTGATCCATCTATCTAGCTCTTTAGTGATCTAAGGGTTGAGATTCTATCAAGCACCGGTGGGTGGCTGTAGTTTAGAAGCACATTGAGCCAATGAGGCGTTAGATTTCCAAGGTTATCAGCAGAAAGTTTCTTCAGAGAGGACACCAAATGCTCCGGATGGCCTGTAGTATCGGCAGAGTACTTGTCCGCCTCGAACTCGTTCTTCCTTGAAATATAGCTAAACACAAACCCAAGCACCATAGAGATTGGAGAGTATAGCATTGAGAAAAAGATCAAGCTACCATAAACAGAAAGATCTTGCATCTTGAACACATCAAACAGCATCTGGTTCTTAATAAACAAGGACATTATGAAGAAGGTCACGCCTGTTTGCGCAAGACTAGCAACAATCCCTTTTTGAATATGCTTGAGCTTGTAGTGACCAACCTCATGCGCGATGACCGATACAATCTCATCATCAGACTGAGACTCAAGAAGAGTATCAAAAAGCGCGATCCTCTTGTTCTTTCCCAGGCCGCTGAAGTAGGCGTTTGAGTGCGACGTTCTTTTGGACCCGTCCATTACCTCAAGCTTCGCAACCGGAAAATCAACCTTCTTAAGATATTCACTAATTTTTGTTAGAAGCGGTCCCTCTTCAAGCGGGGTAAACTTGTTAAACATCGGAGCTATAAACAGGTTGAACAAAGGTTGCATCGCAAGGGTAAAAACAGCCATCAATCCCCACGCATAGAGCCAGGCAAGCTCTCCAAAGCTTTCGAAAAAGTACAGCAGCAAAGCAACCACCGGTGCCCCAATAAGAGCAGACAGAAAATAGCCCTTAAGCTTGTCCACGAAGAAAGTCGAAAGCGTCATCTTGTTGAAGCCATACCTTTTCTCAATGACGAAGTTGTTGTAAAGGCTAAAAGGCAACGTAATAATATCGCTCAAAACCATAAGCAACCCGAAAAACAGCAGGCCATTAACAACCTCGCCATAGCCAAAGCCTCTTACAAACTGATCAGCAATATCATACAGACCAAAAAATATTATAGAAAGGCTAAGTAAAAATGAAAAGGTTGAGGTAACATGGGAGAAACTTTCCTTGTCCTTTGTATAGCTCTGAGATTTTGAATATTTGTTCTCATCGTACACATCTGAAAACTCTTCTGGTAAATTGGGATCAAGGGACCTTACGTTGAGCGCCCTGACTAAGAACGACAGACAGTAGTCAAGAACAAGCGCAGAGATAATTATTACAAAGAATATATTCATTTTTTTGCCTTTTATAGATTATTGAAACTTAATAATTCTAGAGCCATTAAACAAGTTCATCAGCTTGAAGATTTTTCTGGAAACTTGCTCATCGCGTACTCAGCAAGGGCCGTGATTGTCAGGCTGGGGTTAACGCCTAGGTTTGAAGGAACTATCGATCCATCAACGACATAAAGACCTGGGTAGTTAAACACCTCAAAGTTTTCATCCACAACCCCAGAGCTTGGATCGGATCCCATCGTGGCACCACCTAGAATATGGGCAGTTGTAGGAATATTCAGGAACGTATCCATGTAGGTAGACATTGGAACTCCATTTATTTCCTTGGCAATTTTATTTGCCACTTCCTCACCAATAGGAATAGAGCTCGGAATAGGCTTTCCAGATGAAAGCTCGCTGTTCATTGACTTGCCCCAGAGCCTCCACCACTTGGGCCTGTAGGACAGCTTAAGGTAGTTGCTTACCGGCTGCATTATAAGAAGTATTACAGTCTGAGATGACCACCTGTACGGAACAGAGTTCTTTATAAACTTAATCGGGTGCCTAAGCAGGTAGCCAATCCACTTGAACAAAACAGGTACCTTGCTTCTCTTGAAAATAAAGGTTGTAAGGAACGACATGCTGTTCTGACCCTCCCCATACCTGCAGGTTTCAATATGGGTAGATTCATCTGGCCTAAACCCAGCTGAGATTGCGATGCCCTTTGTAAAATCTTTTCTTGATGAGCCTGTTCTTACCCCAAGTATCGACTCCGAGTTGGTCCTAACGTAGTTACCCAGCTGGCTTGATAAATCCGAAAGGTACCCTCTGTCCTTGCACTTTAGCAGCAGCTTTACCGATCCCATCACGCCTCCAGAAAAAATAACCTTCTTTGCGATAACCTTTCCCCTTGGCCTAAACAGGCCGGTTGATTTTCTGAAACTGATAAGGTACGATCCATCCTTTGCTGGAATAACAGACTCCACCTCCTTCTCTGGGGAAATTTCAACTCCAAGCCTCTCTGCCAGATATAGGTAATTTTTATCCAAGGTATTCTTTGCGTTGTGCCTGCATCCAACCATGCACTCACCGCACAGTATACAGCCTTTTCTTTCTGGCCCCTTACCATCAAAGTAAGGGTCTTCTACCTCTTGGCCCTTTGATCCAAAAAAAATTCCAACGTCTACTCCCTTGAATGTATTGCCCCTTCCCATGCTATCTGCAGACTGCTTAAGTATTCTATCGGTCTCTGCCATATAGGGCGATGGAGTTGCTCCAAGCATTCTCTTACCTATCTCGTAGAACGGTGCAAGCCTCTGCTTCCAACCTCCTCCTACCCATCTACTATCTTTGAATGCCTCATCCGGTGGAACCAAGAGCGTGTTGGCATAGACCAAGCTTCCGCCTCCTACACCAGCGCCATGCAAGATAAATACATTTCTAAGTAAGGTTATACACTGTATACCATATAAAAAAAATCTAGGCGCCCAGAGGTACTTCTTAATGTTCCAGTTGGTGCTTGGAAAGTCCTTGCTCTCATATCTCTTTCCCTTTTCAAGCACAAGGACCTTATAGCCCTTTTCTGCCAACCTAAGAGCTGATACACTTCCGCCAAAGCCTGATCCAATAATAACTATATCATAGTTTCTATTCATTGTCATCAATCGTGTGAATTCTTAAGGAACTAAGCAGCATAAAGCAAAATATGGGGTAAAGCTAAATATAATGGCAAGTATCTTGAAGTATCCTAATAGAGAGTATGTTAGCTGCCTATGATCCTCCTTGCTCCCCATCCAAAAGCCAAGCTTAGTATGAAGGTTATAACCTAAGTCTAATCTAACCATGATAGATGCCACCGCCAAGATCACAAAGTTTATAATTGTACAATATTTAAAAAATTGTGTTAATGTAGCTGTGTCCATACTTTATCCTTTTATTCTATAATCATAATCTACAAAATTTATACCTAAAACAGATAGACACTCCCAAATCCAGATCCAACAACTAATACATCATATTTACTTTATAGGCTTTATTTCAGAGTGTTTAGTTCTTGGACTTTAAAATAGGAACCATCAGACTGTACTAGTCACACTCCTAATGAAAAAGTAGATAATGGATCAAAGCTATACTAACAGATTAGTTAGCTGAATTATTTATACTTTTACATGCATCATTAGATCCACCTGATGATTTATAATATGAAATCTCAGGGTTAAAATAGTGACCTATAGAACTTACATTATCGATTCTATCTGGAAAATAGCAAACATGGGTATGATACCTGTTTGAAAGTAATACATTCCCATCTCCATCTAAAATATCATGAACGTGACCATTTTGAGCGTCCCACTCACTGCCATCTGGCCTTGATCCATCAAGCTCTGTACATCCAAGAACAGGGACTCCATCACACATTACACCATACATTTCAATTTCTGCTGATCCAGGTGTAGTATTTGTGACAAGACCTTTTGAACCAAGAACCTCTAAAGGACCAACTGATGATGTGTGATAGTGATACTCTCCTGTATTAGTTGGATGCCCTGAGTACTCATCAAACGAATAAACCTCATCCTCAATGACATCACCAGGCCCTGCTAGCGGGTTAAACATATGAACCCCATTTAAAGCAGATCCAACCGAACCCATTGAGTACTCATAGGAGCTTGACCCAACAACTCCATCAACCAAGCTAGAGTTAATTGCAAGAGATCGAGGCTCTGGATTTAGAGGAACAGAAACATATGTATCAAATTCTAAAATATTTCCTGGGTTTTGGTAGTAATCTGAACCCTGAGAGTTAAACTGCACATAGTTAGGGTGAGAGGATTGCCAGTACCATGACTCATATGGAGGCAGTCCATTAAATGATATATTAACACTCTCGCCATCGCTAGACATTTCAATTGAGACACAGGTAAAGTAGTTCTTGTAAAAATCTGGAACATTATCAGCTATGTTGGTCTCACAATTCTCAAGACTATATGTATCTGAAGAAGGAAGATCACCCTGAGAACCCTGCTCCTTCGTTGGTGGATTGCATGAAACAAGAATAAAAAGCATAAGCATAGCAGGCCATATAAGTTTGTTCATATTACTCTCCTTTTAAAAAGATAAGACATGTTTAGATAGATACATATTATAGTATAAAATAATAAATATGTGTAATTTTTTTTAATGGAGTTTACTGTTTTATTATTGTCTGCATTTGTAACCTCATCTATTTCCGCAGTACTTGGAATGGGAGGAGGCATCATACTTCTTGGAATAATGGCAATTATTATACCTGAGGGCTATATGGTTATTGCGCTGCATGGAATGATCCAACTTTTCAGCAATACAACAAGGACCTTTATCTATAAAGACAGTCTAAACACAGAAATTCTTAAGCAATTTTTGATTGGCTCCATAATAGGGGCCATAATATCTGGCTCTATAATTGCAACAATTGCCAGCTACCTTCAGGTTGAATCCGCGAACCAGATAAAGGTTGAAGCACTTAAACCTTTAATAGGAGTCTTTATTATTTGGTATCTTTTTATAAAAAAGAAAGGAGAAAAAAGAAGCAGCTCATTTTTTCTTGTTGGAGGTATAAGTGGAATCAGCTCGATTTTCATAGGTGCAACCGGGCCTTTAATAGCTCCCTTTTTCTTAAACAAAAATTTTTCAAAAGAGAATATTATTGCAAACAAGGCTGCATGCCAAACCATAACGCACCTAACTAAGATCCCTCTTTTTATCTACTTCTTTAACCTAGACTATATAGAAGAGTTCGATGTTCTTATTCCTTTGATAGTAGCTGTTTTTGTGGGAACCAATATGGGCAAGAAGATACTTGGCTTTATACCAGAGGTACTATTTAAAAAACTATTTCGATTTGTACTTTTCCTTATTGCCCTTAAGCTTATAGCTTACAACATCTAAAGTTCAAGTATAGTATTTACAAGCTTTACAACATCTAAAATATCAACAAATCCATCACCATTGATATCGCCTGATTCATTCTCAAGTGAACCAAGAATTATATTAATCAGCAGTACCACATCCTGAATATTTATCTCTGTATCTCCGTTGATATCACCAGCTACTGAGCTAGTTGTAGTAAACAGGTGCCAGCCTGCGTTTGGGTGGGATGCACTTGCATCAAGAGCGTTTGTTGCTGTTAGGTAATACTCAATACCAGAGCTTGGATTTAAAGTTGGAAACATGCACCTGTACGCGCCACCTTCCAGCTCTAAATCAATTACTTGAAAGGGACCGTCCTCAGCGCTGTATTTCCAAAACATCGATACAGTTTCTATATTTTCACCGCTGTAATCAAGGACCTCTACCTCAACCAAAATATTACTATTACTTTCAATTTCTTCGGATCTTATTGATTTATGAGAAAGATGAATCATTTCAGGGTCAAAAACACCCATTGTTCTACAGTGCAGAGCATCCTCTCCGTACCAAGGGCTGCCAGTTGCCCCATCGAAGCCAATTATATCGTAACCAGGCATTGCATTCCTGTATGTTTCAAGAGCCTGCTGATCTGCTAAAATTCCATACTGCGGAACAAGCACCTTGTTGTTTAGAATAAGTGAATTTGTATACGCAGCAACTGGATTGGTCTCCCAAGATCCTCCGTTTATTGACGGACAAAAGAGTCTGTGTACCTTGAAGGGCCTTCCATAGAAAGTTGACATGCTGTTAAATGCGCTGGCAAAGTTTTCAATACAGTCATACTCAGGGCTCGACTCTGGAACCTGCTTGATTATGACTGTTTCTGGGCCCGTGAGCTTGGCCATGCAATCAATATGTTGAATACTGGAGACGTTTGGGTTATCAAGGATGTGGTAGGTATCAAGACTTAGATGCTCACTGACATCAAGCAAAAACTGATCTTGGCTCATATTGTTCTCATTTACCATTAGCTCAGTAGAAAATCCCATGCCATACCCATCTGTCATAAAGTTTCCTCCTGTCAGAAATAGAGGTAAGTCTTTTATATCCCACCCTAGCTGATTTGCAAAGTCTATATTGGTATCATCGTCCTCTTCCCATCCCCTCAAGTCAGCTGAAACCGGTCTCCCTTGTTTATTAATTCTATTTGATGAACTATAAGCTTGGTCGCAAAATCCATTATTATCTTGCCCACCTTCTCCACAGTCACCACAGTCCCAGCTGTAGTCATCACACATAAAGTCAAGGCCCCAGCTACCATCATCGCAGTAGCCATCTCCAAGCCAGTCCATTATAACTCCATCACCGTTGAAGTCTTGACATAATTCATTGTTTATATAGCAGTCATAGCCCTCTTCAATATAGTCAGGCTGATTGTTACAGAACTCCATCCCATCACAGTCAACAAGAATCATATTCTCATCACAGTCCTGAGGCTCATCATTGCAACCACCTTCTTCGGGATACCCATCAAACCTCTGGTTTACCACCTCCCAGTGATCTTGTCCAATTAAAAACTGCGGGCCATGATCGCGAGTCCAATGTGAATAAGTTTGAGTAAAGATAAATGTAACATTTTGCATATCAATGCCCCAGCTAGTAAAGGAAGACTGGGCCTGGCTTTGCTGGAAGCTGTTCTCAACTAGTACATACAAGACATCATTTCTTGCAAGCTCCACAACTAGGTCTGAAGGTATACCAAGCGGCCATCTGACCATAGTTCCAATAGCAGGTTCCCACTCTGCCACAACTCTTTTATCTGGCACACTCCCAACGATGAAAGTTGTAAACAATAATATAATAAAACTCTTTCTCATTTGTTTAATCTAACAAATAAAACAGCATAAATAAAATTAACTTTACAATGATTTACAATTAAGGGCTAATCTGTTTTCTTAAGATTTAGAAACTAAAATTTTACGCCAGCTTATATAGAAGTAGAGCCCATCCTACAATGAATAACGCCCCACCAAATGGAGTGACCATTCCTAGAAATGATAGCTTCTTAACTGCTATCAAATACAAGCTTCCTGAGAACAAAACAATGCCTAATGAGAATATATAGCCCACGTCATTCAGATCCTTTGATAGCGTTATAGATAATATACCCACAGCCACCAACGCCAATGAATGAAACATCTGATACTGCACTCCTGTCTTATAAATCTCCATCTTGTCTTTAATTGTACTTTCAAGACCATGTGCTCCAAACGCACCAATTATAACTGATAAAACAGCAAATAATATCCCAAGTTTAATTAATATCAATCTATCTCCTTGTTTAAATTTTTGTTTGGTCTTTGTTTATCACTCTTACTAATCTGATTTTTAATATTTTTAATTGCCATGGAAAGTGTTTTTTCAAATGTAGAAGAGTAGCACTTTGTTATATATTGTTTTTTTCTTGAAGTAATTATAAGCTCAACCTTTTCAGCTCTATCCACTTTTAGAAGTACAACCTTGCTTTGACTAATACTTGAGTCAAATACAAGTAACTTCAAAAGTCTGTCCTCTATTAATTTTTTAAGCTCATTTGATGGGGTGAAATGTCTTGCGGTTACACTAATCTTCAATTTTTAAATTTTCTCCTATAATAACATTAACAATTATAATTATATCTAGTACATCTAATGCTCCATCTTGGTTTGTATCAGATTCAAGGCTGTAATCATTTTCTAGAACCATGCCAACCAAAACTACAACATCTAGAATATCAACGCTTCCATCAAGGTTAATATCTCCAAATAAAGAAAAGTTCATTTGTTCTGCAAAACTAAAAACTGCCCTCTCAATTTCGATCACAGCGTTGTAGCTACTAGAATTACTAAGAACCACAACCCCCAAATCATCTGAAAAGGAAATAAACATTTCTGTTAAACTTCCTATATCGCCTCCGTTGTGCCCAAACAGATTTCTACCATCTTCGTTCTTGTAGTACCAAATTAATCCCTGTGTAGAGCTGATAAAGGGATAGTATATTGTCCTTATAGTTTCTACAGTTTCACTTTCTAAAATTCTTACACCACCATATATACCATTATTCATAACCGCTGCCATAAACTTAGCCAAGTCCTTGGAAGTAGACCTTAGCTGGCCAGAGGGAAAGTCTGAGTACCCATAGTGGTCTTGAGCTAAAGGAATAATTCCACTATCTCCTGTTCCGTCCTCTCCGCATACATCGTCATAGTCCGCACAACAATCTCCGTAGTACATACAGGCAGAATCGCAGAAACAGGGGTTGCTCTCATCATAAACTCCGCAGCCAATTTCGAAACAAGTAGATCCACTTCCTCCCTGAAGAACATAAGGCAATGCAACCTGATCGAGGTTATCAATCTCGGATAAAAACCAAGATGAATTTTCCATTCCAAGCGGCTCAAATATTTGTTGTTTACAGTACGTACTGAATTCTTGCCCTGAAATTTCCTCAACAAGAAGACCAATCAAAGCAGCACCGATATTGCTGTAGGAGTAGTTGCTTCCTGGGATCCCACTTGTAAAGTTGGTACTAGCTCCATAGAACTGTCCACCAGGAACTAGATACTGCTCTAGATAGTAACCAAGTTCAAGATCTGAGTCTCCATTGTAGTAGGGCATTACACCCCAGTTATCCTTTATCCCTGAAGTATGAGTAAGCAGCATTTTAAATGAAATCGAAGCACTTGGATAATTTGGGTGATTAACCTCAAAGGGAAGATATGCATCTATATCATCATTAAGTTCAAAGAGTCCCCTTTCATAAAGCTGCATAAGAGCGGTTGCTGTAACAGTCTTTGAAACAGATGAAAGTATGAACATAGTATTTTCATCTACTAAAATGTCGCTCCCAATATTCGCGTGTCCAAAATATGCTTCCCATACAATACTTTGATTTTTTGCAACTGATATTGATAAACCAGGAACTTGACTTTGCTGTATTATCTCTTCAATAAAGTCCTTAAGCTCTTGCTCTGTTTGGAAATCTTTTGCACTTTCATCTTTATTCGCTTTGAAAATACGATCTTTGTTGCTCCTACTGTAAAAAGAGCTATCCCCAAATACTTGGGAAAATAAAAACCCTGAAACAACTATAATCCTGGTTAGAGTATAGATTCTCATATTAATATGTAAGAATGATGTTAACCAACAAAACTACATCCAAAATATTAGAAAGTCCATCCTGGTTTAAGTCTCCAAATGAGTTTTCTAGATCTTGATCCAAAACTAAGCCAACAAGGGTTACAACATCTAAAACATTCACACTCCCATCTAGATTAATATCTCCTTCAACTTCATCTGGTGAATCTATAAATTTATATAGAAAGGTATAAGCATCTGACTTAATTTGATCAAAGTACTCATTGGGGCCCAAGAACCAATTTCCATTTACTGCTCCCCAGTATTCATGCAACTCACCCGGCTCTGCATACAATTCATTTTCAATTCCAACCTGGTCCATTCTCTCATTTATCAACTTTGATCCATGGACAATTGGAAGGGCAATATCAATTGTAAAAGGGAAGCCAAGCTCAAAAGGAACAATTGGATCTGCTGTTCCATGGAACATAATGGCTGGTATAGTATCACTAGAATCAATCCACTCTAGATTTGCGATTGCCCCCCAGCAACTGACAATAGCGTTTGGCCTTGGGTCGTGATCATAGCTATTTCCTTCACAAACAAGGCATCCAAGGTCCGGATCTCCTGACCCTCCGTAGGTTGCCTGGGGTCTATCTTCTTCTCCTAAATAGCTTAGATGAAGCGCTACAAATGCACCTGCACTTGAGCCCCACATAAAAATCTGATCAGGGTTGATGCCAAGTTGATCTGAGTGCTCGCGCAGGTAACGTATTGCGGCTGCACCGTCCTGTACAGAACGATAAACAGCCCTCTCTCCGCTGTACGAGCTTAGAACATTTAGGCCAAGCCTATAACTAATGCTTACCGCAACGAAGCCCCTTTTTGCCGCTGATATTGACAAATCTACGACATCATCAAGCTCGTTGTTTCCCGAAAAAAATGCTCCAGTATGAGCAAAAACAATTACAGGCCTGCTGGCAAGAGTATCTCCAGCTGGCTCATATACATCCATCTTAAGATCAATGTCCTGCGTATTGGATTCTACCCAAAACCAAAAAGGAAGATCTGGAGCGTTACCATAAACAACGTCCTCTGTTTTCTCTACATTAGCAAACACCTCATCAAGATACCTTGTACCTTGAGCCGCTACTAGTGAAACTAAAAATATAAATATTGTGACTACTCTTCTCATTGTCTGAAATATATTATAAAACATTTAAAAAAAATAGATTTTATTGACGCTCTTTCCTTTCTGTGTAATAAATAGAGAAAACCATTAACCTACCTGCGTCTATCTATAACATTAATTTTTTGAAAAAAAGAAGCTAAGATATAACCCATATCCAGCTCAAACCACTTTAAAGCAAAGTTTCTTTTGTTGGGGAATTTATGGTGATTGTTTTGATACAGCTCTCCCATCATAAGAAAATCTATGGGTAGCGAGTTTGTAGATTTATCCTTGATCTCCTTATAGTTCCTATAGCCTACGCTATGACCAAACCAGTTAACTATAAATCCATGAATGGGACCCATCAGAACGTGAAGTGGAATCAGAAAATAGCTCCATGCAGGCGCTGATAGATAATAGTAAATTAAAATGTAGATCAAAACAAATAAAACCCTTACTGAATGCAACTCTGCTAATCTCTCCATAAAAATCCACCTCGGAACATCATTAGCTTTGATCTTATCTTCCGCAAACTGTTTAACGATAACACGGTACTCATCAAAAGTTTTTTTATTAAATTCAAAAATATTTGAAACATGTACAGGAGAATGGGGGTCTTTATAAGTATCAGCATACGCATGATGCCTCCTATGCATAACTGCGTAGGCTGCTGGATGGAGAAACGAAGAACCTTGAAATAAAAATGTCAACAAATAAAAAGCTCTCTCCCAGAACCTATTCAACCTATACATTCCATGGGACGCATACCGATGAAGAAAAAATGTTTGGAAGAAAAGAGACAAGTACCAATGGGCAACAAAAAATAAAAAAACTGACATATCTTAAAATGTTTTGGTGAAGTACATATACAGTTCCAAAAGGTTTTTCATGATTCTCCTCTCTTTATAAACAGGTAGTGGGACACTCCCCACTCGCTCCCTCTATCCATTCCAAAAAGCTCAGCGCATGACATAAAGAAAATCCTCCATCTTTGCCACCAAGTTTTAGCATTTTGAGATCCATAAGTTGTAGAAAATATTTTCATTATTTCATCTTTATTTTGATCCATCTTTTCCAACCAGGCCCAAGATGTTTTGGAGTAATGAACACCAGAAAATCTCCAAACCTTATCAATCTTCAAATCATTTTGAAAGTGAAGAAGAAGCCTGTGAGAGGGCATTATTCCACCGCTAAAGAACTCTCGCGCCATCCAATCACCTGGACCATTATCTTCAAATGGGTAGACCAATGTTCTATGTGAAAATATATGCACGAAAAGCTTTCCATTCTTTCTAAGGAAGCCAGAGACCTTCTTTAGCAGCTGATCGTAGTTTCTCATATGCTCAAACATTTCAACTGAAACAACTCTATCAAACTTTTGATCTATGCTGAAATCATTCATATCGGCTGTTATAACCTTA